>PKTA01000062.1 GCA_002869365.1 Marinilabiliales bacterium
CGCAAAGAAAAACAGAACAATACTTATTTATTATAGCATAGCCACAGCAATTATTGCCTATATGATTCCATGGGCAACCGTACTGGCATAGTTTATTTGGATGGCCAACTGAAGACTGGAGACTGCCGACTGTCGACTGCTGACTGAAATTGCCACTAAGACTCCAAGCCTCAAAGTATCACAAAGGGATTATTTATAACCAAAACGAATCTGCGGAAATCCGCAAAATCTGTCATGATAACTATCGGGATCTGTATTCCTATTTTAACGAACATACATCAATTACGAAACACGTAAATCCAGAACCCGAAACATTAAGGAGATTCCTCCTCCTTCGTCGTTCGTAATGACATTATGGGAGTTACAAGTGCGCTAATTTAAAAGAAAGAAACCAAAACAACCCTGAGACCTGACACTTGCAACATGCAACAAATAAAAAATCACCCCAATCTATTTTCATTAACAATTACCTACTATACATTCTCAATTCTCAATTATTCATTTTTAGTTTTTAGTTTTTAGTTCTTAACTTTTAGTTTTTAGTTTTTAGTTCTTAACTTTTAGTTATTAAAAAATCTTCATTATCAGCCAATAAGCAGTATTTAATACCAATCCCCACACTAACAGATAAACCAACATACTGGGGATAGTACGTTTACGGTGTCCGTAGTATTTTCTCAATAATATGGCTCCAATGGGAATCGACAACAATACGGGACTGGAAACTATCAGCCCCCACATTCCCCAATCGCGTCTTATTTTTACCATTCGTTTGTTTCGTTTGGTAAATTTTTTACGATCCAGACGTTTTTGGATTCTTTTCTGCTTCCAATTTCTATAATATAATCTGGTTTTATTGGTTGTTACACTCACAATTTTTGGTTTGAAATGTTTTACATAAACCAAAAATAAATTTGTTGCATAATAAACCAGTAAAAAACTAAGGCTTCCGCCAATTACTAAAGCGGCATAGGTACTCCAAAAATCCAGACCAATATTAAATGCATAAATGGGTGCGAAAAAGAATTTAATTCCCGCCAGCAGCACAACATTTAAAAACTTTAAAAAGTATGGCATTTAAAAAAATTAATTGACAAAAGTATTTATTTAATTGTAATTTTATGGTATTATAAACATCATCAAATATAAAAATGAATTTTTTTATTCTAAATACAACTTTTTCAATAATTTATACGTCTGGAATTTGTAACAATGAACTTAACTGAAGAAGAACTCGTCAGGCTTTGTAGAAAAAGGAATGCAAAGGCCCAGAAGGTGCTATACAATAAGTATCAAAGCGTCTTATTAGGGATTTGTATTCGATATGGCAAAAGCAGAGCAGAGGCTGAGGATATATTACAAGTTGGTATGTTGAGAATATTTAAAAACATTGATTCTTATTCAGGAAAAGGTTCATTTGAAGGATGGATGAAACGAATAGTTGTGAATGTAGCTATAGATAATTTCAGGAAAAACAACAAGCATTATTACTATTACGATATTGATGAAGTAAATGGTGAGCCTTATCTGGCAACAGATGTTCCAAAGGATTTGGAGGTTGAAGATATTTTAAAAACCATTCATCAGTTACCCGATGGTTACCGTATGGTTTTTAATATGTATGCCATTGAGGGATACTCACATAAAGAAATAGCAAAAAAACTGGGTATATCAGAAAACACTTCTAAAACTCAGTTGCTAAAGGCAAGAAAAAGCCTTAGAAAAAAACTTATGAGACTTAACAAATTTCCGCAACAAATTAAAGTCGAAAATGAAAAATGATTTGAAATATATTGATGAATTCTATAAAAACAATCTGGAAGGTTTACAGGCAGAAACTGAAACAGATGTTTGGGGAAAACTAAAATGGACTCTGTTTTGGTGGCGATATAAACGCCTTCTTACAGCAGGAACTATCATCGCGCTGGCTTCCCTTGCCATTATTTTACCCTATACAATGATAAATTCTGACTCTGCCAGTTCAGATATTAATAAGAGCATTACACAACAAAATATTGATTTTAAGCAAGATCAAAATTCAAATGCGCTGCCTGTTGATATAAATAATGAAAAGGATGTTGATGAACAAACCAATACTATTGTTGAAGAAACAAGCATAGAAAATTCTGCTTCCCAAATAACATTAGTTGTTGATGCAAACACATCTTCTGAAACTTATACTGCTTTAAATGCAGAAAGTTCAAACTTAAATGAAGCCAACTATTCTTCTAATCCTGAGCCTGTTGTATTTGATAGTTATATTGAATCTTCAAGTCTGCAGAAACAATTTTTTTTAAGCCAGCTGGAAAGTGCTAATGTTGATTTTCTGATATTTTTGTTGCCCGACAC
>PKTA01000168.1 GCA_002869365.1 Marinilabiliales bacterium
CTGTTGCTTATATGATAGTTCTACTAAAGGAACCTGATCTTCATTTTTTTGGCAAACCAAACATGCCTTTTCTTTATTTTCTTCCATTTTTATTGTTTTTAATTTTTGGCAAATATCGATAAAATTGTTGAATTTTAAGCGAAGAAGTGACGAGGTAACAAAGGGACAAAGGGACCAAGTGACAAAGAGAAAAGAGATTAAAAGATCAGAAGATCAGAAGATGAATGGTGAGGCGTATGTTAGCACGAGTTTTTCGACTCATAATTCATAAAAAAAGAATGAGGTCAAGGTTTAGAGGTGTAAAGGGAGAATGTCAAGGTATTTGCCTGTTATATTTAAAATTGTTAAGTCCAATTTTGTATTTGAAATAAGATAGAAATAAAGACTTAAAAAATCCGGGAAAATCCATATTTTTGCTCTCATAAAATTTATCATATGAACTCTCTTGAACAACTAAAAAAATTGACAACAGTAGTAGCCGATACGGGTGATTTTCAATCCATGGAAAAGTATAAACCTGTGGATGCCACTACCAATCCTTCACTTATATTTCAGGCTGCGCAAAACCCTAAATACAAGCACCTTATCGATGATGCTGTAGATTATGCAAAAGCCTCTGGATTTGCCGGCGACCGCAGGATGCGCTCTTGTATTGAAAAACTTTTTGTGAACTTTGGCCTGGAAATTTTAAAAATTGTTCCGGGAAGAGTTTCAACAGAAGTTGATGCAAGATTATCTTTCCGCATTTACGATACCATTTCTTATGCCAAAAGTTTAATTCGTTTATACGAAAAAGAAGGTGTTTCGAGAGAAAGAATTTTAATAAAAGTTGCCGCCACATGGGAAGGCATTAAAGCTGCAGAGATACTGGAAAAAGATGGTATTCACACCAACCTTACATTGCTTTTCAGTAAAACTCAGGCAATAGCATGTGCAGAAGCCGGTGTTCAACTTATTTCTCCTTTTGTGGGAAGAATACTCGACTGGCATAAACAAACTAAAGGTGTTGATCATATTCCTGCACCGGAAGATCCGGGAGTATTGTCGGTTACCGAAATTTATAATTATTATAAAAAATTTGGTTACCAAACTGAAATTATGGGAGCCAGTTTCCGTAATAAAGAAGAAATTATTGAGTTGGCGGGTTGCGATTTATTAACCATATCACCATCACTGCTGGAGGAACTTGAAAACTCAGATATAGAAATACTTCCGAAGTTAACCCCGGAAAATGCTCAAAAGTCGAAATTGACAAAAATAAATCTGGATGAGATGAATTTCCGCTGGATGATGAATGAGGATCCTATGGCAACAGTGAAACTTTCGGAAGGAATAAGAAACTTTAGCAAAGACCTTAGGAAACTGGAATTGTTGATAGAAAAAATGTTCTAAAGTCCTTTTTTAATATTTTTGAGTTTCCCTCTTAAATCAGTAAGTATTTCCGAAGAAATTTCCTCTATTGGTTTGTTGGTTACATTTATTACCGTCCATTTGGGATGAGTTCTGTAAATATTGGAAGCATAATTAAGTTCTTTTTGGATAAACGATTTATTGGAGTAGTCACCTGTATTTCCCCCCAGATAACCATCTCTGATTTTTCGTAATTCAGACAAACGATGGGCATAAGTAGTTAAACAGAATACCCTGTGGGGATTAACTTTAAATACTTCGTCAGGGATATTGATACCCAAAACAATTGGAATATTTGCTACCAGCCATCCCTTATGTGCCATATAAACGCTCAAAGGTGTTTTAAAGGTTCGTGAAACTCCCAGCAAAACAATGTCAGCCCTATCAAGTTCTTCTGTGCGCAAACCATCATCATGGCGAAGTGTGTATTCCACGGCTTCTATTCGCTGAAAATATGCTTTATTCAAAATCTCAAAAATACCAGGCGTTTCCGAAGGTGCATTGGAAAAGTTATGCGAGAGCTGTGCAAGTAAAGGTCCCATAATATCAATGGTGCCCAAATCATGTAAACGTGCCTGTTCCAAAACAAGGTGGCGCAACCTCTTGGATACTAATGTATGTACAATCAAACCGTTTTCTTTATGGGCTTCATCTATTATTTCCATTACCTGCTCTTCGGTACGAACGCCCGGTTTCAAATAGGTTTCAACCTCTGAATCCGGAAACTGAACCAATGCTGCTTTTAAGGCTTGTTGAGCAGTACGACCTGTACCATCGGAAAGAATGAATATTTTATGTTTCATTATAATTTTTGGTTTAGGTCAAATATACGAAAAGCTATGCTTAAAATGGATAATTGACAATTGAGAATGGATAATGAAAATAAATTGGAGCGTTTTATTTAATGTTGCATGTTGCAAGTGTCA
>PKTA01000220.1 GCA_002869365.1 Marinilabiliales bacterium
CGGAACTTAATTTTGTTTTGTAACCTACAAATGATGCTCGCAACTTAACGAATCCCGGCTTTAAACCGGTAATAATAAAATTACCATCGAAATCAGTAGTAGATCCTATTTGGGTGCCTTCAACAATTATGTTTGCAAATGCAATTGGTTCGTTATTAACAGCATCGTATAATCGACCGTGCACTTCACCTCCATCTTGAGCATTTATTGAGCCAAAAAAGGTGAAAAGGAATATTAGTATTATGGTTGTTTTAAGATTTTTCATTTAATTTTTCAGTTTTTTCAGAATTAAGAATTAGTCAAAATGTTATTAATAGTTTTATTTTAGGATATCTATCCTGAGTTCTTTAAAAATATTCTTTGCTGTGGTTAAAGTTGAAATATCAGTGAATAATTTACCACTTTCGCCTTTTGGATCGCCATGCCCAATGGGATTCAAATAAAATGTAGTGTCGCTATTATTAATAGTAACCGAATAAATAACAGAAGGCTGAGCAGAATGTTTATATGCTTCACTATCAGTATATTTGCCGTTATTCCAGTATTTGTTCCAGTCCCAGGGCTGATTAACTTCCAATAAAATTCTATAGGAGTTTTTAGTATTTTCTTCTTTAGTTTTAAAAATAAAATCCGATTTCGGAGTTGCTCCGGTATAAGCATCAACATAAGGATGCTGCGGATTTGGTATTAAATACTTCCCGTCTATCAAGCCTTTCTTATATGTCCAGTAGGGGAGACCGGCAGGTTGGTATGATTCACCTCTTTCCGATGTCCAGCTTGAGTCGGAATTCATTCTGTAACCATAAATGCCACTTGCATACGATTTGGTTATAAAAATGGTTCTTACAAAATTTCCTTCCATATCTTCCTCCCAAATAACATAGGTGGGATGATTGAATTCTGAACCATTCTGCAGACTAATGCTTAAGTTTAAATTATTGCTTTTGTCATAATATACAACTGCTTCCGATGTGTTTTTCATCGTACTGCATGAACTTATAATTGTAAAAATTATAAATATTGAAAAAATTTTAGTCGTTTTATTCATAGTAATACAAATATGTAGTAAGTTTGCAAAAATAATACAAAAACATAATAAATAACAAAATTGGTAAAATTTTTTTATGTCTGGTAACTTAAAACTTCTTAAATCGTTGATAGAGCATTTGGAAGACTATGAAAAAGAGTATTCAAATAGTGATTTGAAGGAGTTTGCTTTATTTCTCAACGACAGGCTGATGATTGGTAATTTACCTCCAAAGTCGAAATATAAGAAAGAAGATTATAAAAAGTATAAGTCGTTTGCTGAGGTGGAATTTTCAACTTTATTAGCCGGGCTTTTCAGATTTGCAAAGCACTATACTAAGAAAGCACTATCGGATTCTAATATCAAAACTTTGGATGAGTTTGGATTTTTGTCGACGCTTTTGCGAGAAGAGAGTATGCTTAAAAAAGAATTGATAGACAGTCATTTAATGGAAGTGTCCAGCGGAAGTGAAATAATTAAGAGGATGATAAAGCACGGATTGATCTATGAATATCCCGATGAAAACGATAAGCGTGCCAGAAGGATTTCTCTAACTAAAGAAGGTGTTAGAGAAATTATGGGTACCTTCGACAATATGCAATTGGCTGCTCAAATTGTAATGGGAAATTTATCGATGGAAGAGGTAAAAACAACATTAAAGGTTATGAATAAGCTTACATATTTTCATAATCATATACATGAAGAAGACAAAAGCACATCTTTAGAAATGCTTTGTGATAAGTATTTGCAAGATAAACAGAAAGCAAAATAAGATATGAAAGCAAATAAAAATATATTAATTAGTGGTGGAAGCGGCTTTGTGGGTACTGCATTAAGAGAGTTTCTGGAAGGTAAAGGCTTTAATGTAGCGGTTTTAAGTCGCAGAGAAAAAGTTGAGGGTGTGAATTCGTACAAATGGGATCACAATTCCAATTTTATTGAGGAAGGTGCCATAGAGTTTGCCGACATAATTATTCATCTTGCCGGGGAAAGTGTAGCCGGTGGAAGATGGACAGATAAACGAAAAGAAAGAATTATTAACAGCAGAGTAAAAAGCACTCAACTTTTGTATGATGCTATTAAAAACTCTGTTAAAAAGCCAAAATTATTTTTATCTGCTTCAGCAGTAGGATATTACGGTCATGATGATAATAATGAATTATGTGACGAAACCTCAGAGCCGGGAAATGATTTTCTTGCTCAGGTAGTTGTAAAATGGGAGAATGAGGTAAAGAAGATTCGTGATTTGGGAATTAGAACCAATATGATCCGAATAGGAATAGTTTTAGGTGAAAATGGAGGTGC
>PKTA01000106.1 GCA_002869365.1 Marinilabiliales bacterium
ATGTGATCCCGACAGGATTCGAACCTGTGACCCGCAGCTTAGAAGGCTGCTGCTCTATCCAGCTGAGCTACGAGACCAGCATTGTTTCGGGCGGCAAAATTAATTATTTTTTTAAATAAATGAACTTTTTTCCCAAATAGTATTCGAATTAATTTAATTTATTTCCTTCAAATATTTTCGATTTGGCTTTTTGCTTTATCTCCCCCTCCATTGCGCCAGTGTAACTGTTAATTCCAACATATGCAGAATAGAAAGAATATGCACTGATATTTATTGTTATCGGACCTCTGGCACCTTGCCCCAGTTTAGGACTAACAGTAAAAAGAACTGTAATGGCCTTGCCTTCTTTTTTAGCCTTTACTGTAAACTTTGTGATTTTACCCTCAACAGTTATTCCACCTATTCCGTTGGGGCCACCACCAAATCCATTTGCAAACTGTATGGTTGCATTATCTCCGTTTACATAAATGAAGTTTATCTTTGGATCAACGGCTTGCCCATCCAGCAAACTGCCTGTAAATACGAAGTCTTTCTCCTCTATAAACTTTTTCAGTTCATGCCATTCCTTTAATTCCTTTTCTTTCTTTTCCTGTTTAATCTGTTGCTTTGTCTTGGCATTTTGAGAAATAGCATAATTAGCAATTATAGCCATTATCAACAACAGCAATAAAGTTTTCCTTTTCATTTTTCTAAAATTTAATATTAACAAAGCAAGCAAATAACATCCTTATAATAAGAAACTTAGATCGCTACCCGAAGCATATTCAACAGGCTCTTTACCAAATTCAAATAATCGCAAATCACGACTACCCATTAATTTGATAGTATTTCCTTTTACAAGAAGCATGCTTGCTTCTCTTAAACCTGCAACTTTCATTCCACGATTTACAGACAAAAACTCCTCTATACGCTGCTGACGCGTTTCGCCACCATGTCCTTTAGGATTTGCATCCAGATAATGCGGATTAATCTGAAATGGAATAAGCTTTAATACATTGAAACTTTTTGGTTCGTAAATTGGCATGTCGTTAGTGGTTTTCAATGTTGGACAAGCAACGTTCGCTCCTGCGCTCCATCCCATATATGGCATCCCTTCTAGGGCTCTTTCCCTTATGGCATCCATAATACCGGTATTATGCATCTGACCTACCAAATGAAAAGTATTACCTCCACCAACAGCAACAGCTTCTGCATTTTTTATAAGTTCTACAGGATTGTCAGAACGATGAACAGATTTTATTTTAATTCCCAATTCTGCATAAACGGCAGCAACTCTTTCTTCATAAACATTATAACTCTCCTCAAGACTTTCATCAGAAAGGTTTACCCCTGCATAAGGAACAAAAACAACTTCCTTTACATTATGTGAGTTTAAGAAATCGGCTATAAATTGTTTTGGCCATTGTAAATATGGCTCTCCGGCCATAGTTGAATTACTTATAAGTAATAGATTTACACTCATACTTCTAATTTTGTTTATTATTAATTCTTCAAAAATAAAATATATTTTCTGTTTATCTCTCTTTTTAAATATTTATACCAAACTTTCTCACCACTAATATCATCCAGCATTTCGTTAACCTGCTCTTTGTCGAAATCATCAGAGTTTCTCCAGGCTTCGGCTAAATTTATTTGTATATCTTTTATTTCCTTAGCCTCAACACCCTGACTTTGAACTATTTTAAGATATTCAAAAGCCAGTTGGTACTGCTTTTTATCGATAAAATATTCAACACTACTTATGCTTAGGCTTGTGAGGTTTTGCTGCCTCACAAATTCATCGAGGGAGGGTAAATTGAAATTAAATTCATCAATTTTGTATTGAAAATAAAATTGTCGTAAACTAAGGTACTCCTCTATGGCGTCATAATACCCTTTTTCGAAGAGTTTAGATTTCATATGATCGTACTTCTGCTTGAAATCGAGGACATAGCCGTATTTGTCGAGTAAACTATCCAATTTATGAGTGTTTAGTCTGCAATCCTGATTCTCCTCTATTAACAAATATGAACTTCGAATCAGGGAACTTGCCTTATCAAAATTGGCACTTTCCACATTTTTTATGAAATTGGAAATATTTTCATTCAGATTAAATTCGGCATCGAGGCAATGACGACTTTGCATTTTTTTCAAAAGTTCGTTCAGCGACTTGTTGATAACCGGGTTGTTCTCCTGCTTATATTTTTTCTGCAATAGCACAGCAGAATCCAGCAAAGCATCAGCGTTGTCGCTTCGCTTTGCCCAGGTTTCGAGTCGTGCCGCTTCAAGTATTTCAAGAATTTTAGGTTCGGAATATTCCTTTAATAAATCGTTGAGTTTTTGGACATCGTAGTTTAGAAGGTTTGTTTGAATATATTTAGCCGACAGTAAATTAGCAAATGCATTGTCGATCTCTCCCCTATCCAGAAGCATTTCTCCTTTTTGCAAATATTCGATAAAAACAGCATAAGCAAGGTCAGAAAAATCTGAATTTGCATCAATTATTTGGCTATTGTCGTTAAAATATTTTTCTGCTTCAAAGAGTTTATTTTCTGCCATAGAAATATAATTAGCATCTATTAAAAGTGAGATTTTATTTAGTTTTTGAAGATATATTTTATTCCGGATTCCTTTTTGCAATTCTAGCAATGACGAGTCGGCAGACAGATTTTTTTCTAGCGCAACCAGAAAACAATTGGAAATTACCTCATCGGCTTGCTGATAATTTTTATTGTCGTATAATTCTTCCGCCTTTTCCTTTTGGGCATTTATATAGATTAAAAATGGGGTAACGGCAATCTTTGTTTCTTCAAACAATTCCTTATTCTCTTCATAAACCTCTTCAGCCTCACGATAATAGTTTTCGGCAAAATTCAAATTACCGCTTTTTATGGCTCTAGTGGAAACTTTCAAAAAGGATTCTATCAACCCGTTAAGGGTAGCCGCCATGGTATTAGTATATAAATCAGATTGTTGTAGACTAAACTTTTCCTGAAGTCGCCTGGCATTTTTTAATAATGCAAGAGTCATAGTGTTTTTCGAAAGCCGATAATATTCTTCTGCGCTCAGCACTAATTCATCATAAAGTTGCTGAGGAACAGTAATATTATCACCATAAGACATGGCATCGTAATAGAAGAATACCTTATCAATTATTTCCATATCGCTTTTGCGATGGAACTCAGTGAGCATCATAAAAGAAGAAGCCATATAAGGTTGCAATTCCAGGGATCTGTCATAAGAGTCTTCTGAAATTTTTAGTAAACCGGAAATATAATTTTGTTTGTCTGCAAGAAATCCCTTTTTTAGTTCACGTTTTAGTTTTTGATTAGCAAGGGTTTGCCACCTACGGTTGTGCCGTTGAAAGTCAGTATATTTATCATTGAATGCAGCAGGATCATTTCTTGACAGACTCAACTTATTGATAAACCCAAGATTATTTATAAAAGAATCCACCCTTTGACATTCCTGCCATAGCAGAAGCACTTCCGATGCCATTAGATTACTGGATGCTGCCGACTGTTTTAATTTACTGTTTAAATCGCTAAGAACCTGATTAAAACAATAATAACTGTTTACGATTTTAACCATGGCATTCAGGTTTTCATAGGATTTTTTAGAAAATCTGATACCATTAAGTTTAATATTGATTTGGGTATTTGTGAGAGAGAAAATCCTATTAACGGTTTCTAATATCACGGAATTTCCTTTCGCAGGAACTTTTATTTCATCATTAAAAACCTCCTTGCCATCCTTAATTACAATAATTTGAAGCAAGTATTCCGACAATGTCAAAATACTATCAATCTTAAAAGAACGATAATAAATATCGCCACCAACAATAGTTTTTGCCGGCTTTATTTCCAGGTTTATTTTACCATTAGTAAGTATTTGAGGATGGAGTTGGAAATTAGCAACCACTTGTAATTCGGTATTATTAAGGTCTTTATTATTTCCTAAGGCAAGTATCGACAGGATTTTTCTGCTGTTTGAAGTTTTTTCCACCGACTTATTATTCAACACAATAGTGGTTGTTTTTACATTCTGGGAGAAGATAAATCCCGGAATAAAAAGCAGCAAACAGGTCATGGAAAATAAAAAAGTCCTCACAAAAATATTTTGGGCAAATTTACCATTATTTGGAGGAGAAGGCTAAGTTCTTCAGGTTTTATTTGGCTACGTTTTAAAATTATTAATGTTAACAAATTAATAAATCGCAGTTTAATGGAAAAGGAGTTATTAGCTAAAAGATAAAAACTAAAAGTTAAGCAATTCTATGCAATTGACTTTGACCCGTCCTGAATATTAGTTGACAAATTAAAACTAAAAGTGAAAAATGGTTATTCGTTAATAGCTAATAGTGATTTGTAAGTGGTGAGCAGATTTCGTTAAGGTTCAGTATTGCCAATTTATTAAATTTGTTTTACTGTACTAAACTTAATTCATACTCTAATATTAAACATCACTACAACCTACTCTTTAATGAATTTAATTCTTACAGACGAATTTTCCGACATAAATTCAATAAAATACAATCCATTGCATAAAAATGAAACATCAATTTTACTTTTGGAATAATTTTTATGATAAACTTTTTCTCCAACGATATTATAAATTGATATTGATTCTATTTTAAAATCATCCACTTCAGTAATATTCATAAATTCCTTGGTAGGATTTGGAAATATTTTAATCTCTGGGACATACTCACTTTCAGGTAAAGTTGTAGTACAGGCATATTCAACTAATTCCCTGCTTTCACAAAGATAATCACCATTTATTTGAATATCTGCAGTGGATCCTGGTAAGGATAAATATTCACAAATACTTTCAACAGAACATTCTCTTAAATTGGTGTTAAAAAATATTTCAAGATCTGTAATAGTATTACCATCTATATTATCAAGTCCATCAAGGCTGGTAATACTATTATTAAAACTTATATCAATTCTTCCTCCAATTGAAATAAGATTGCTGAAACCATCAAAACTTTCTACTCCATTCTGTTTCATAATATCAAGTTTTCCTCCAATTGAAACAAGATTACCAAAGTCATTGAAATCATTGAGAGCAATATTATTATAAAAAATCAAGTCGCCTCCTATTGTTGATATATTACTAAAACAACCAAGGTTTTGAAGCGAGTAATTATCTATAAAACTTACATCTCCATTAAAAGAATTTATCTGGCTTAAACCAGCGATACTAACTAAACTTGTGTTTTCTGTCAACTTCAAATCTCCAGCCAGAGAATCTAAACTTTCCATAGCATCCAGGTCGACTAATACATCATTGTGTGCTATTGCCAAATCCCCATTTATAGTAGTCAGATTATTAAGCCCTTGAAACGACAGAAGTGAAATATTATTATAAATAAAAGTGCTACTATCTATATAAATTAGGTTATTGAGACCTTGCAAACTTTGTAGAGAATCCATATCAAAAATCCAGACCTCTCCATCCACTGATACAATATTATTTAAACCTTGTAAGTTGCTTATAAGTGGGTTTTCGGCAATATGTAAGGAGCCCGCAGTAGTTACGTTGTCTAAACCTGTTAAATTAGATAGCGATAAATTGTAACCAATTGCTAAATAATCTTCTACATATTTCATGCTGTCTAAACCTGATAAATCATAAAGAGAATTATTTGATGAAATTATTAACGAACCAAATAATGAATCTATTTTTGGCAAGTATGATAAAGAAACAAGTGAATCATTATTAGTTATTTCTATACTCTCTCTTATATTCATTATATTTGATAATCCCTGTAAGTTTACGAGTAATTTATTATCGTCTATAATCAGCCTTCCTATTGACGAACTCACATTCTCAAGTGATTCAATATTAGTTAAATTATCATTATAGGTAATAAACACAGAACCATTAATTGAATTGAGTATGTCTAAACCATCCAAATTAACAAGAGTATCATTTTCTGTCGCCTCAAACTTACCTGCAATTTTACTAATACTATTCAATCCATCTAAATTAGAAATTAAATCATTATTTTCAATTATCACATCACCACCAACAGAGTCAATATTACTTAAACCTGATAATGATGTCAAGTCTATATTACCCTCAATTATGAGATTCCCATTAACATAGGTTAATACACTTAGACCGTAAAGATTTGTAATATCATAATCCTCACTTACGGATATTTTCAAGTCCCCTTCTATTTCTGTACAATTCGGATAAGTTATTGTAAAATTATCTATTTGAAATTGTTTATAAATTGTGTAGCCATTAGGAAAACATGTTTGAGCAGTTAATCCTGTTATAAGTAAATTAACGATTAGGATTAGTAACAGAACTCTATTCATTTTTTATTTTCTTTGTGTTTGTTGATTCTTATTTTTTCTTGAAAAGGTTGGTTTTCAATTAGCAAATATAAATATTTTAGCAACTAATAACTAAAAGGGGAAAATGGTCATTGGTGAATGGTGATTGGCGAGGGGTGAATTGTTCGCATTGTCACTCTACCAACCTCAATCTCATTAACATATCAGACGTTGTCATATACAAATACTTTTGGTCGGTATCGAAAGCACAATTGGCAGTTGCTTTAGCAGTTTTAATTAAAGCGAGTTGTTTTCCTTCGGGGCTGATAATATGAATTCCACCGGGTCCGGTTGAAAATATGTTACCGCTTTTATGAACTTTTAAGCCGTCGGGAAGACCTTTGTATTTTTTTGCAATGGCCTGATAATCAAATAATATTTTCCCATTTTTGAGCATTCCGTCTTCGGCGATATCATAACTGTATAAAACCTGATTATCTGAATCTGACTGATTGATATACAAGGTTTTATGATCAATGGATAATGCAATTCCATTTGGCATAATCAAACTGTCAACAAGCAAAGAAACATCTTTATCAGGACTAAATTTAAAAACTCCATTTACTCCAATTTCCCCGGTTTTACTTTCCGGCAGACCGTAAGGAGGATCTGTAAAATAAATATTGCCTGCACTATCCATAACAAGGTCGTTGGGACTGTTAAATTTCTTTCCTTTATAATTGTCAACATAATTGATAAATTGCTCTTGTGGGTTTTTCAAATCTGCATTTAAACGAGCAATGCGCCTATCACCATGCTGGCAAATTAACAGTTGGTTTTCTTTGTTAAGTATTAAACCATTGGATCCCCTGCTAGAATCCTTATTTTCTTTACCTGAATGACCTGCAGATTCCAGATAAACACTAATACTGTCCTTTTCATTCCATTTATATATTTTATTTGCCGGCACATCGGAAAACAAAATAGACTGCAATTCATCAACCCAAAGTGGACCTTCGCTCCATAAGAATCCTTTTGCCAATATCTCAATACTTGCATTTGTATCAACAATTAGAAGTGACGAAGGATCATAAATATCAATTTTTAGGTTACTCGTTGAATATTCAACTTCAGTACTTTGAGATGCGTCGTTTTTAGGCATATTATTACAGGAAACAAATACCAATATTGAAAAAACGATATAAATAGCAAACCTAAGTTTCATAATTTATATGAATTTATTTTATTATGAATTAATATATTTTAATAAAAACATAAATGATACTACCAGGCATAAGCCATTGGGGCTTCACCACCCGGTCCTGGAAATATCTCATCAAGTTTTTTTAGTACTTCTTCATCAAGTTTAATACTAGCCGCCCGTACTGCACTTTCCAACTGTTCAACGGTTCTTGGTCCAACAATTGGCGCTGTTACTACTGGATTATGAAGTAGCCATGCCAACGCAACTTCACCTGGTGAATGACCAATTTTTTCACATAGATTTTCATACTTCACAAGCTGTTCTCTTTTCTTTTCTAATTGTCTGAGAAACTCCTTTTCTGTATGTCTTCCAATCTTTTGTTTTTGTAGAGCACCGCCTAAAAGACCTCCTGCCAAAGGGCTCCATGGTATTAATCCTAAACCATAGTGACGGCAGGCCGGAATTACTTCAAGTTCAATTGTACGTTTATCCAAATTGTATATACTCTGCTCACTTACCAAACCCAACATTCCTCGTTTTTCGGCTTCCTGACATGCTGTGGCAATGTCCCATCCGGCGAAATTACTTGATCCAACATAAACAACTTTCCCTTGTTTTATTAGCGTATCGAAACTTTGCCATGTTTCATCCCAGGGGCAATCATGGTCGATATGATGCATTTGGTAAAGATCAATTCTGTCGGTTTGCAGGCGTTTTAAACTACCCTCGCAATGCTTCATTATTTTATATGCACTTAAACTTGTACCGTCACTATTCACTTCCGGCAAGTTTGCTTTTCTGTCAACCGGATTATACACTTTTGTTGATAATACAATTGCATCTCTTCTACCACCGCCTTGTGCTAACCATCTTCCTATTATTTCCTCGGTATAACCATGCTCTTTACTCCAGCCATAAACATCTGCTGTATCAAAAAAGTTTATACCCAATTCCAAAGCACGATCCATTATCTTGAAACTATCTTCTTCGCTGGTATACCATCCAAAGTTCATAGTACCAAGACAAATATTGCTAACTAATACTCCGTGTTTTCCAAGTCTTTTGTGTTTTATACTCATTGTGCTATATATTTTTTATTTAACAAATGTTGTTTTGCTTATAATACAATGGCTGCAAAACATTATAATTTATTTTGGTTCCAGTTCTCTTCAAATTTATGCAATATTTGCGAAGGTTGCAAATGCTGGATTAGATATTAACTACGTTTATTAAACCTTATGCATTCTTGAAAGCTATAATTACCAACTTTCTCATTCATCATATGCAATAAAGGTCTACAGGCAAATTATTACTTCTATTCAAATATAAAATCCGACATTGTTTCTATACCTTCAGGTAGTGTTGGACCTTCAAATGCATCGCCATTACTCCAATCGCCGCTTTCATCGTTATCATTCCACACCATTTTGTCAAAATTCATACGTACTATTAGAGAATGTTCTGTGTCTGGTGATATAGTAAAACTGGTTCCTATCTTTTCATCATTTAGGACTTTTTGCAATTTACCATTGGCATCAGTTATATATAAACCATCAAGACCGAAAACATTATAAACCTGACTATTATTTCCATTTTTATCGCTCTTGGAATTCGAATCAGGAATTTCGATAATTTTGTTTCCATCACTTATAACCCAAAAGAAGTCACTCCCTTGCAAGAGAGCAAACCCCTTGTAGGTGCCTGCTGGTAATTCAAACTGGAAATCCCTTTCGCTATCAAGCATCATTTCATTGGAAGTATAAACAGTTATCCAATTAATATCAGAATCTAACATCCCTTCCTGTATATAATCGGTAGTAAATTTCATTTCGTATTTGTAGGTTCTTACGTCTACCAAATCAAATACATAACTACTTCTTAATGAGGACTTATCAGTTTTTTCAATATAAGTATTCCATGTTCGGAGTTTAACATTCAAGATTCCATTTCCACTTTCATCTTCATTCTCTTTCTTACATGCTGAAAGCATAATGAAAAAAATTAGAGTTGCTATTACTACTGTTACCGGAAAGCGGTAATTGAAAATCGATTTTTTATAGGTTTTTCTTATCATTTTTCTATCCATGTTCTTTATTTATGGCCTAGTAATTTATCCTACAAACTACAAATTAATATCAATAATTTATAACTAATAAAAATCCTTTATATGAAACAATGCTGTGAATAGTAACACTCAAAGACAAAGTATTCATATTTGAATATTTATATTTTTTGCTTTGTAAATTTAAAAATTTTTTAAATAAATGGACAAATAAAATGAGTTAGCAATTAAAAATTAAACCAGTCTATTCAATTGACTTTTTATAATCTGATATTTTGAACTTCTTAACTCAGAGGTAACGGATCCTACGGCTTGTGAACTCTTGAACCTCTGAAATTCTAATCTTCTGATCCTCTGAACTTTTGAACTCCGAGGTATCGGAGCCTGCGGCTTCTGATCCTCTAATCTTAAAAAATTAATTGTTAAAAATGAAAATGGTTAATGGCAATTAGTGAATTGTTCACTTTGTCGTCCAATCGTATAGTCGCTTTGTTGCCTTGTTATGTTGTCACTCTGTCACTCTGTAAGCTTGCCACTTAAATCCCAATTACAACTCCCTTAATCCGCTCTCAATATACTCGAATTGCCATATTTTAAACAATAGATCATCCTTAGGAATTATGCTTGGCTCGTTATTTAATAATTCATTTATTTTAATTTTTTGCTCAACGGACAAATCTGTTTCAAAAAATACAGTTTTTAGGGTAAAATAATATTCATTTCCTTCAAAATTTAGAGTTTGTTCGTTTGCGAGTGCTTTCGACTTATCGATAAGTTTAAGTTCTTTATAACAAAGTGTATTATTATCATACTCCCTGATGTAGCCGTTTTCTGTAATCCGGGCATCAGGGAATATCTTTTGAGTAAGAATGGTCCGGTAGCCTGCTTTTTGAAAACGGTTCTTATAATGAAAAGAGCAATAGTTTATACCTATATCAAAACCTTCTTCCCTGCCTTTATTAATTATTTCCAATGCCGCAATTTCCGATTCCATAACCAAAGGCCGTTCGGCATTTATTATTGTATATGCGCGTTTTACAAGTTTTTCAGCGTTGAAAAGAGTTAGTCGTAAGTGATGTAAATTTAGGTTAGTAACTCCGGCTTCTATCATTTCGGGAATCATGCCTATTATCCTATCCTTTTCTTCCGGTATGCATGGAATTTCAATTGTAATATTGGGAATTAATCCTTTTGCAAGTTTTACTTTATCAAGTTTATAGCCTATAGCGCCAATATCGAATCGGATTTCATTTAGATTGTAAGAAGCAAGTTTTTTAAGTTTGTCTTCATCAAGCAGAATGCCATTTGTATAAATCCAGATATAAAGATTACTGTTACATTTTTCTCTTACAGTTTTTAAATACTCCAGCGTACGATCGAAATACAATAATGGCTCGCCTCCACTAAAACTAACTCCCTGAAATTGAAAATGATTAATATAGTTGGCATAATCATCGGGATTTTCAAAATCGAGTGCCTGAGTGGAAGGAGTTTCGTCAGTTTCCTGAGATACAGGACAATAAAAACATTTAGCATTACACTTATTAGTTATAAACAAGCAACTCCATTTTCCTGAAGCACAAATTTCACATCCCTTTGAAATATGATTATAAAATGGTTTTGTTTCCTTATAAAGAGTACTATCGCCAATATCAATTAACAATTTTTCTCTCTTTATTTGTATCTCATCGGCAATATATGAGTTTGCCCATTTAAGATCATGCCATTTTGAAAATTCACTTCTATTTTTGTTTAGTAGCCCATTCAGCCAACTATCCATTGCTTCCATTAAACCAAATAATTATGTAAAAATAACGGGTGCAAAATTTTTCTGCACCTAAGAATAAAAAATAAAATAAGCGTAATACCTTGGGTTTAAGGATTTAGAGTTCAGAGTAAATATAAAGAAACATCAGGAACTGTTCCAAATGACAGATTGCTTTCCGGGTTTTTAATCCTGATGTCATACTTACATAATTAGGGATGCAAAATACACATATTTCTAATATGTAGGTTATGAATTGAAATTGCTTGTATTTGAATTTTTCAAATTTCTTTTCAAACGACATTTTCTAATTACCAAAATAGTAGTAAAACCATCAATACAAATACGGGATTATCCTATACTTAACCTTTTTGGTATAATCGCTCCATAAACTGCCATATTTTGCGGCACAGCGTTTATCATCATCATATTGCCTGGGAAATAAAAGTGCAACATAGTAGATAGGGTAAAGCCATACCCAGTAAACATCAGCATAACCGGTACTTAAGGCAATGCCGACGGCCATTAAAATTTCTCCTAGATAGTTAATATGCCGGCTGGCACCCCAAAAGCCATTTACCAAAAGTGTTTTTTTACCGTCGGTTATGGATTGAGGTTTAATACCAAGAAAAGGTTTATCAGGATTTATCTTAAAATAAAATTTCTGCATATTCGCTCCGCGAGCCAAAGTCCAGCCCAGTAGGAAAATCAATCCGAATACAATAAACATCCATGTTGGTAATTGAGGATCAGGCAAATCAACTGTAGCCCACAAACCCACAAGATAGAAATAAGGATAAAATGTAAGGCATCCCCAGCCTAATTTTATACCAACCCTTTCGGCAAAAATATCGTAAGTATAAAGATGTACTCTTTCAAAGGTGAGATAGTCGAATACGAAATAAGTAAGTAGAGCAGCACATAAAATAATATTGGTGGAAATTTCTCCATATTCTATATATCTATGGGCTACAAAACTCAGTACATTAAGTTCAAGCATCACTGCACCAATCATATACAGCCACATTTTGGCATCAATTCTACCGTTTTTCAACTGTGGATTTTTAAGTCGCCCAAGGAAAATATCAATAGGCAAGGCTTTTCCTGTTGATGGATAAGGCAATACAATTATGAGGGAGAATATTAACCCCAAAACAAATGCTCCTGCCAGGCTATACCATCTAACAACATACAACCAGTCGTAGGAAACCCAGTCCATATAACCTGACAAAAACCAAAGTACAATTGAAACCATCAAAACCAATCTTCCGTTTAAACGGTATTTTAAAAGTTCTCCGGTTTCAGAATTTCTTACATAACCGGTAATCCAACGTCCGGGTAAAAAATAATGCAGGAGACTTATTGCAGCATAAACTATCCAAGGCGTGAAAAATCCTAATATTTGAGTCATTATGATAAATTTTTTGTGTTTTTATGCATTATAGCAATTGCCAATTTTCTGGGAAGAATCCGTCCCATTAAAAAGCGAACCATTTTATTTGTAAATCCGGGAACTGTTATTGGTCCTTTTCCAAGGGCATTTAAAGTATTATGTGCAACGGCTTCGGCATCCATTGTTCCGGGAGCATCTTTTTCATCCTGCGCATTTTTATAACCGGGAGTTCTCACCGCACCTGCACATGAAGCCAACACATCGATGCCGTATTTTTTTAATTCATGCCATAAACCTTCGGCTAAAATCATATTAAAGGCTTTTGATGCTGCATAGGTTGCTATTTTCGGGCTTCCCTGAGTACCGGCCAGCGACGACATCAAAACAATTCCCCCCCTACCCTTTTCTATCATTTTTGCAGAAAGCATTTTAGTAAGAAGTAATGGAGTTTTTATGTTCACATCGACAATTTTACTGAGGTCTTCTTCAGAAATACCTTCGAAATAACTTATGGGTGCATAAGCAGCATTATAAACTAACAGCCCAATATTAAAATCAGCCTTTAAGATTACCGATTTAGTTTCCTGATAATCAGATAAATCAAGGGGATAACAATTAATTTCAACTGAATATTCTTTTCTGAGTTTAATTGCAAGAAGTTCCAACTTCTCCCGTCGACGGGCGATCAAAATTAAATTTAATCCTCGCTTTGCCAATTCTTCAGCAAAAGCTGCACCCAATCCTTCAGAAGCTCCTGCAACCATAGCCCAAGGGCCGTATTTTTCTTTGAAATCTATCATTAAAAGAGAAATGACTTTTATCTGACGTAAAAATAGGAATTTAAATAAGAATAAAAAATCAAAAATTCAATCAAAATGACTGGTAGCGCACCACAAACAATATAAGTCCTTTTTTGTTGATAGTCAGATAATAAGGCGTACCTTGCAGAAAGTAATGTATAAACAAAACAAACATTATTTTTCACTGATTATAAAACTATTAAAATGCAAAACACTAAAAAACTGGGCATATGGATGGACCATAATAAGGCTCAAATAATGGAAATGAAAAACTATTCCATATTATCAAACATCATAAATTCCAATACAACAATAGGCGACAAACCAAATTTTGGAAATGATGAAAGCCTGCAGCAAAATACTGAGCAAGATCAACTTAAGGAATATTTTAAAAGTTTAAGCAAGGTAATAAAAGGTTTTGAAGAAGTAGTATTATTTGGCCCCACCAATGCTAAAACCGAATTGTTTAATTTATTAAGGGAAGACTCTCATTATAATGATATTAAGATTGAAGTTGAAACAACCGACAATTTATCGGTAAATCAAATGCATGCTTTTGTGAGGGATTATTATAAGAAGAAGTAGATTTAGTCTGGTTAAAACTTAATAACTTAAGATCATAATTGTTTAGGTTCAGTTTCCATAAATTTCAAAACCTGATAATTTAAATATATGTAGTCTGTTTACAATAGTTTGCTACTTGTAATCCTTAAAATGCTTTTGTATCAACACGAGCAATTCGTCTTTACTAACTGGTTTAGAGACATATTCATTACATCCAGCTGCAATTGATTTTTCTCTGTCACCCGAAAGTCCGAAGGCCGTTTGGGCAATTATTATAACTTTTTTATTGAACTTTCGAATTTCTTTTGTGGCTTCA
>PKTA01000098.1 GCA_002869365.1 Marinilabiliales bacterium
AGAGTGAATTCTTCATTAAGCGCATTCTCTAAAATAGTCTGGTTTGCTATTTTTTCAGTGCTGAAAGGAATATCATCAATATAATTTTCCTGTTCCATTTCAAAAATATTTGCAAACATATTAGTTGATAAAAAGAGTACTGCTAGAATTGCGATTGTTGATTTAGTTAAAGTTTTCATCTCTATATTTTTTAATTGTTTCTGTAATTTTTCAGCAAATATATGGCGACCCACAAAGGTGGAGAAGATGAAATAGGTGAATGTAATATTTTAGTCGGTGAATGGGGGAAGGTTAGTGAAGAATGAAAAATGTAGAATGAATAACGAAAAATGAAAAATTTGCCTGCCAAAGGCTAATCCCAAGGCCTCGGGAAAGGGCTAAAGGCTAAAGTGGGTTAAGTTCACTTGAGTTTATCGAGTTATGATTGCCTTATTAAAAGTTATAACCAAAACGAATCCGCATAAACCTGCCTCGCCGTCAGGCAGGTGAAAAATATAAAATGTATAGAGTAGTAAGATTGTATGCAATTAAAGAATTGAGAAAGTGAAAAAAAATACGATATTTGAAAACTAAATATAAACATCATTATTATGAACAATAAGTCAATCTTTTTCCTATTCCTAAGTTTAATTAGTGCTTTATTATTATCCTGTAATAAGGATGGTGATATAGATGAACCAAAAGATCAGATAGATGTACCAGATGGTTATTCTTTAGTATGGTCAGAGGAATTCAACAGTCCTGCTATAGATATGGCTAAGTGGCAATATGAAACCGGTGATGGCACAAATTATGGACTGCCTGCAGGATGGGGAAATAACGAAATGCAAATTTATACGGATATTTCTGATAATTCGGGTATTGAAAACGACGGAGATATTTCAGCACTTTATATTAAAGCATTAAGCGATGGAAACGGAGGGTTTACCTCAGCAAAACTAACCACAAAAGATTTAGTTAGTATGCGTTTTGGGCGTGTTGATGTTAAAGCAAAAATGCCTGAAGGCCAAGGAATTTGGGCTGCAGTATGGATGCTGGGTGATAATATTGACCAAATTGACTGGCCAGGATGTGGTGAAATTGATATAGTAGAAATATTAGGTAATGAACCTGAAAAAATGTACTCCACTTTACATTATACAGATGATAAAAATACACATGGAGAAATTCAGGAAAGTTATGAATTGCCAACAGCATCCTTTAATGATGCTTATCATATATTTAGCATAGACTGGACACCGGAAAATTTAACATTTACTGTAGATGGTATAGAAATTCAACAAGTTCCTATTGCAGATGATATGAAAGAATTTCTTAGAAGTTTTTATTTGGTACTCAATGTTGCAGTAGGTGGCAATTGGCCTGGCTCGCCCGACAACACTACTATTTTTCCACAGACAATGCTTGTGGATTATATTCGGGTTTTTGAAAAAGAAGGCTTCACTGCGCCTGAGGCTCCGGTCCTTGACATGGATGAGGAAACTATAGGTCAGAATATTGAACCAAGTCTTGCTCAGCATGCAATAAAAGACGGATTCGATATACTTGGAACTGCAACAGTTATTGTTTATGGTGGTGGTGGAGAACCACTTGTTGCTTCTTCCGATATAGCAATAGACGGCGACTCCAGTTTGGTATTTAACTATCCCGGTGGTAGTTGGGGCGGAGGTTATATTGAACTCGAAAGCCCTGTGGATTTAAGCAGTTTCAACTTTATTAAGTTTTCAGTCAACAAACCCACATCCATAACAAATGCTGAAATAAAATTAGAGAGCCCTTCTACAAATGCTTTTGTATTTCTCTCTGATTATACTGGAACTGATGTCGGACAAGGTTTTCTGGAATATAGTATTCCCCTTTCAGATTTTATAGGATTGGACATCACGCAAGTATCAATACCTTTTGCAATGTGGAATCCACAAGATGCCGATCAAAATTTTATTGAAGGTACTGTACTTATAGACAGAGTATATTTCTCTGAATAAATTATCGAGAATTAAAAACCGAAAGTTAATAATGCATTTACCTTATTGAGTGCAAATTTTGATATGGGAATTGTCATAAATCCCTAAATCAATTCTATGATGAATTCGTGTTTTTTGCTATAGCGTGTCATATCGACGAACATTGAATTTTAAACTAAACATTTAATGAGTATAAGTCTTCCAACTTGACATTCGCTCTTTAAAGTAGTACCTTGTAAACTTTTCTAAACTAAAGTTTTACACTATGAAAACTAATCTCCCCGGAAATATCTACATCTCATGGATTCTACGCATCCTCCTAATTATCATTATTCTTGTTTTCGCACTTTTTTCATTAGATGTGTTTGAGGATGGAAAAGGCATATGGGAAATAATTGCAGATTTATTCATGCATAACCTTCCTTCCTTAGTTATGATAATAATTCTATTTATTGCCTGGAGAAACGAATTAATGGGAGGAGTACTTCTGTTGCTTGGAGTAATAGGATTTGGAATCTTTCTATTTTTTAAAATTGATAACTTTATGTATGGTACAGTTATCATGCTGGGAATCCCATTTCTTATTGGAATAATGTTCGTGATAAACCATTATTTACTTGGAAAAAAGCAAACAAATTGATTTCGCAAAATTGAATTAGTTTACAAAGCTATATATCCACCCGCAATTTCTCCATAAAACGTAGTGTGCATATCCCAGTTTGAACCGGAAAATTTATTTGCCATATTTCCATAATTCATAACTTAAAGGAAAATTTTTTAACTTTACGGCAATCAAAATAAAAATGAAAAAACTTATTACCCCAATTCTTGCAATTCTGATTTTCACGAACTTTTTATCAGCGCAAATAATTAATATTCCGGCTGATTATTCTACTATACAGCAGGGTATTGACTCTGCAAATGTTGGTGATACTATTCTGGTGGCTCCGGGGACATATTATGAAAATCTTGATATTAGTACTGATGATATTGTACTTGCCTCATGGATATTAACAACCAATGATACTTCATATATTTCGCAAACAGTTATAGATGGCAACAATACAGCTAAGGTATTATTAATTCATAATTCTCTCTTTAATAATCCCGTAACAATTAATGGATTTACAATAACAAATGGACTTGGTTATTGGGGGGGTGGAATATCTGCAGATCATGGCCATTTTCACTTCTTTAACTCTAAAGTAATAAATAATTATTCTTATACTAGTGGTGGTGGTATAGATTGTTTCTCCAGTCGGTTTAGTATCGATAATTGCGTAATAGCCGATAATGAAACTTGGGGACCTGGAGGAGGTATGCACACTTCCGTTTATCTAAGTGACAATTTTATTATGAATAAAAAAAAGAATTTTGAGTTAAAAGGTAGCCATATAACAAATACAATTTTCCGAAACAATCATGCTGCAAGTGTTGGTGGAGCATATCATAAAGAATGGTTGACCTCTGTCCATTTTGTAAACTGCACTTTTGAAAATAATTCGAGTGAACAATATGGTGGTGCAATAGCATCACAATGGGAAGGTGCCATATCGTTTAATAATGTCAAAATAATTAACAATTCTTCAGAGGGAACAGGTGGTGGAGTTGCAATAGAATGGGCCGAATTAGAAATGAATAATGTTGAAGTTGCCTACAATACGGCAAAAAAAGGTGGGGGTATGGCAATTTATCTTACCCAAACCTATTATGATACCAGCATTTATTCAAATGTATCAGTACATAATAATTTTGCAGAAGATACTGCAGGAGGATTATATTTAAGTGAATTTAAAGAGAACTTTAAGAATATAACTGTTGCTGATAATGATGCAGCCTATGCCAGGGGTATATTTATTAGAAAATCCAATATTTATCTTGAGAACTCTATAATTTTCGGGGAGACCTATCCACAAAAAATAGTATTTGCAGATTATGATGATAGTACAACGCTAACAATAAATAATTCTCTGGTACAGGGTGGCCAATACTTTATAAATACTAATAATAACGGAACAGTAAACTGGCTTGATGGGAATATTAATCAAAACCCTGTATTCGTAAATTCAGGCGATTTTCCTTATCAGATAAATGACAACTCCCCTTGCATAGATGCAGGTTCTTTGGACACTACTGGTATTACTGAATTCGACCTTGCCGGCGAACCCAGATTCTTCAACGGAAGAATCGATATGGGAGCCTATGAATGGAATACTTTTGTAGGAATAAATGAAAATAAATTTATTACTGAAAATGCTGTTGTTTATCCTAATCCTTTCAATAAAGCCACCAGCATTTATTATATGCTTGATAAAGATCAAAAAGTAAAAATAAGCATTTATAAATCCGATGGAAAGCAGGTTCAC
>PKTA01000210.1 GCA_002869365.1 Marinilabiliales bacterium
AGTCTGATACCGATACCCTCAGAACCTTTAAAAACGACCGTAAAATTGATTATCGTATACAACCCGGTGATAACCTTTATGTGAGAGTTGTGAGTTTGGATGAACAAACAACAATATTGTTAAATCCGCTTGGAGCTGGCAACACACAGGTAAACTCCGACGCCTCTGTTTACCTTAACAGTTATACAGTAAACGAATCAGGCTATCTGGATTTTCCTCTTACTGGTGAAATATTTGTAAAAAATATGAATACCGAGGAAATAAAAGAAACTCTTTCCAAAGAACTAAGGGAATATCTCAAGGAGTTTGTGGTAATTGTTAAACTCGTAAACTTTAATATTACCCTATTGGGAGAAGTTAACAGACCGGGCCAATACAAAATTTATCAAAACAGTATTAACATATTCGAGGCTGTTTCAATGGCCAGCGACCTTACCGATTTTGCCAACAGAAATACCGTGGCTATTATACGACAAACAAAAACAGGTTCGGAAGTCACCTATGTTGATATGACCAAACGTGATATTTTACTGTCAGATTATTATTATCTGAAACCCAATGATATAGTATATGTTACTCCTGTAAAGGGTAAGCAGTTTACATTTGCCGAATTCCCTTATGCAGTAATTTTCGGCTTTATTTCTTCAACTATTCTACTACTTAATTATTTCAAGTAACAAATTATGGCTACAGAAAATTTCGACGGCTTACAGTCGCAACAAGAGGAAACCATTGATATTAAAGCGCTGTTTTTCAAATTTGTAAAGTATTGGTATTTGTTTGCCATTACAATTTTTGTTGCATTAGCATTTGCTTTCCTGTTTAACAAATATACCAACCCTTTGTATGAAGTTAAAACAACCGTTTTGGTTAAGGATGATAAGTCGCTTATGGATCCTTCATCCCTGATAGGTTTAGGACTTAACAATAACGCCCAAAATGTGGAAAATGAAATAGGGAAACTTACCTCCTTTACTCTCACATACAGAACCATACAAAAACTGGATTTTGAGATTTCATATTTTGTAAACGATGGACTAATTAACAGAGAACTATATCAAACAGCACCCTTTGAAATTATTTTCGATACTGCTGTTCCACAGGTGGTGGGATTAAAATACAACCTGAACTTTGTAAACAAAAATGAATTTATTCTGGAAGCCGAAGGCGAACTGGTGAGTAAATATAATTTTGCTACTCAAAAATTCGAAGGTGGTAAATTTGAAAAAGTAAAATGGAAAAAGGAGTTTAAATTCGGAGAAGAGGTTTCCAACGGATATAATACTTTTAAGGTAGTTTTAAACGACAAATTTGATCCTGAAGAAGACCTTTCAAATAGTTTCGATTTTGTTTTCAAAGATTATTATAGTCTGTCGGAGCAATTCAGAGGATTTGAAATAGAACCCATTAACAGAGAGGCTTCAATATTACAAATAAAATTCAAATCCAATAATACCAGAAAGGCTGTCGACTTTCTAAATATGCTCACCACAGAATATTTGGGGCAGAGTTTGGAAAAGAAGAATATGATAGTTGAAAATACAATTCGCTTTATCGACAATCAGTTGGGGATTATCAGTGATACTCTTAAATCGGCAGAAATGGATTTGCAGAATTTCCAGTCTTCACGCGAAGTAATGGATTTGGATTTCCAGGCTCAGCAGGTTTATGAATTACTGGCAGATATGCAGAAGCAGAAAGCCGAATTAATAGTTAAATCCAAATACTATCAAAACCTGAAAAATTATATACAAAAAAATTCTGAAAGTATCGACGAACTGGTTGCTCCTTCGGCAATGGGAATAGAAGACCCCGTTTTGAATGCCCTTGTAGGAGAATTAATAACCTTATATAACGAAAAAGCCAATACACTTTTATTTTCAACCGAAAGGAGTCCGAAGGTAATAGGTTTAAATTCAAATATCCGAAGCACTCAAAATGCAATATTGGAAAATGTTACCAATATAATTTACAACTCCACACAAGCCATTAAAGACATAAACAAGAGGATAGACGATCTTACCAATAAGGCTAGTTATATGCCTGTTACCCAGCGCGAATTAGTAAACTTTAAACGTAAGTTCGACCTGTCGAATAATATTTATACCTATTTGCTCGAGAAACGCTCAGAGGCTCAAATTACCAAGGCTTCAAACCTTCCGGATAATGAAGTTGTGGATATAGCCCGTGATGAGTTGGGAGATGAAGTTTTTCCAAAGAAAAGCCTGAACTATTTAATAGCTTTAATATTAGGTATGGCATTTCC
>PKTA01000052.1 GCA_002869365.1 Marinilabiliales bacterium
TATGATCCACATCATCAATAGTCTTCATCTCATCGGGCATCATCTTCTCTTCGGCTTCTGCCTCCGCGGCAGCAAACAAATCACCCTGAACTACTTTTGATGTTTCTTCGGTATTTTCCATCGACTGATTAGTAAAAAACCGTTTCCCGAAATTCCTGAATTCCAGTTCCTCAAACAGTTCTTTCAGGAACTCTTCGTTGGGTTCATTTAAAACCAGTTCTTCTTCTTCAAACTCAATAGGTACGTCGAGCACTATTGTGGCCAGTTGTTTTGAAACAAGGCCCTGCTCTGCAAAATTTTCTACATTTTCCTTTTGTTTTCCTTTGAGGTCATCGGTATTTTTTATGAGCTCTTCTATCGACCCGTATTTGTCAAGAAGTTTTATTGCTGTTTTCTCCCCAATACCGGGTATGCCGGGAATATTGTCTGAGGCATCGCCCCAAAGTCCCAGCAAGTCAATCATTTGCAAAGGGTTCTTCAAACTATATCTTTCACATACTTCCCTCGGTCCCCACACCTCGGCCTTATTACCCATACGCGCAGGTTTATACATAAAAATATTCTCCGAAACCAATTGTCCGAAATCCTTATCGGGAGTCATCATATAAGTTGTAAAACCCTCTTTTTCTGCTTTTTTTGCAAGGGTACCTATTACGTCGTCGGCTTCATATCCATCAACCTTAAGTATTGGAATATTAAAGCCTTTTATTAGTTCAACCACCCATGGAATTGATGCCGACAAATCCTCAGGCATTTTTTCACGATTTGCCTTATATTCAGCATAACCTTCCTGCCTTTTGGTTTGTGCCATGGTGTCGAAGGCAACACCAATATGTGTGGGCTTTTGATTTTTTAATACGTCGAGAAGGGTATTGGCAAAGCCTAAAACGGCAGATGTGTTTAGTCCTTTTGAGTTTATTCGTGGATTTTTACTGAATGCGAAATATGAGCGATAAATCAATGCCATAGCATCCAGCAAAAAAAGAGTTTTCTTTTCCTTCATTTGTAAATAATTTTTATTTCAATGGTAAGTGGAATATCCATGATTTTTAATGGTCGTTTGATATGAGCATTGTTTTATGGATATTTCATACAATTTTATTCGAGTACAAATTTAGGAAAAAGGGATTAGGTATTAGGCTTCAGAAAAAATCCGTTTTTTTGTATTAGTATACCTGGATAAAACAGAAGGAAATTACAAACACAATATATATTTAATCCAGGCTATTAATTTATTTCAAAAAATGTAATTTTACTGAAAATTTCTATAATGAATAAAAGGGATATTTACTATTCAATGGGGCCTGCTACAAGGCGGTTATTTCGCAGAATATATTATTTTCCAATCGACATAATTGAAAAGATAAGTGGCAAGCGTCACCCTATGGCACCACCAAAAGGCAGGGTTTTTATCGGGTCGGGTGATTTTATAAAACAAGGTCAGGGCATATTAAAACAACTTAAGGATTATGGTGGTTTAAAACCAAATCACAGGGTGCTCGACATCGGCTGTGGTATTGGTCGTTTGGCAGTTCCTTTAGTCGGTTACCTGGATGAAAAAAAAGGCTCTTATGAAGGATTCGATATAGTAAAATCCGGTATCGATTGGTGCAAAAAAAAGATACAGACCAAGCATCCTAATTTTAATTTTACCCATATCGATTTAAGAAATGAACTTTACAATCTGAAGACCGATAAAAACGCAAATAATTTTGTTTTCCCTTATAAAGATGATGAGTTTGATTTTGCATTTCTAACTTCGGTTTTTACCCATATGATGCCTGAAGATGTGAGCGCATATCTTGAACAGATTAGCAGGGTATTGAAAAAGGGTGGTGTTTGTTTCGCTACTTTTTTTGTTATTAATGAAGAGTCGGGTGAGTTGATGAAAATAAATGATGTGATAAAATTCGACCATAAATTTGAAAATTATTATTTGCATAATCCAAAAGTAAAAGAGGCAAATGTTGCATTTGATGAATCATATCTCGATGAATTAATTATCAAGCACGGACTTAAAATTAAGAATAAGCATTTTGGCTATTGGCCCGGAAGGCCTAAGGATGAATGTGTTGATTTTCAGGATATTTATATATTGGAGAGATAAAAGTTCAAAACAATGAAAAACTAAAAACTAAAAACTAAAAGTTCAAAAAAGTTAAAAACTAAAAGTTCAAAAAAGTGAAAAACTAAAAACTAATAGTTCAAAAAAGTTAAAAACTAAAAACTAAAAACTAAAAGTTCAAAAAAGTGAAAAGTGAAAAA
>PKTA01000139.1 GCA_002869365.1 Marinilabiliales bacterium
AATGTTGAATGTTGAATTTTTTATCACCTGAATAAAATTCTAACACAACTCCACATACTGAAGACTGTTGACTGAAGACTGTTGACTATCAAACTATTCTTCGGAAAAACTCCTCAATATCTCGCGGTATTTTGAGAAAACATTAGCCCTGGAAACAAAGCCAACATATTTATTGCCATTGAGTACAACCAGGTTATAGGTTCCTGAATGCTGAAACTTCGTGGCAACTGATTCCATATCATCTTCTTCTATGTGAATCATCTGTGCAGGAGTAAACATCAAACTGCTAACGGCTGTTGTGTCGTAAACTTAGGGTTTAAACATTATATCCCTTATATGATCGAGGATTATAATACCACAAAAAGTATCCCCGTTTTCCACAACTGGGAAAATATTACGATGCGACTTAGCTATTACCTCAACCAATTCACGCAGGTTGGCATTTATGTCAATAGTGTCAAAATTCTTTTCAATAAGTTCATCTATGCGCATCATCGACAACATGGCATTATCTTTATGATGAGTGATCACATCTCCCCTATTCTTCAACTGAATAGTATAAATTGAACGTGGTGAGAGGAATTTTGTAAAAGCATAGGAAGTAGCAGCAACTATCATAATTGGAAAGAACAATTTATAACCACCCGTAATTTCGGCAATTAAAAATATTGCTGTAAGCGGAGCATGAACAACACCTGCCAGCAGTCCGGCCATACCAACAAGAGCAAAACTACTTACCGGTAAATGTGTTATTCCAAGGTGATTCAAAAACTGAACAAATAAGAGTCCTGTCATAGTACCAATAAAAAGTGTAGGGGCAAAAATCCCACCTACTCCACCAGCTCTGAAAGTGAGAGAAGTAGCAATGGCCTTAAAAATTATAATCGAACTCAGCAATAGCAGGGCAATTGCAATATTATCTTTATAGTCGTAGAAAATGCTATTATCGAATATAAATCCAATATCACCTTTAAGAGCACTATTGACTGCCTCATAACCCTCTCCATAAAGTGAAGGAAATAAGAATATCAATAATCCCAATAAGCCAACTCCTATCAGGAATTTCCAAATCCAGCCGTTAATCTTATCGAAAACCCATCCACTAAAAACATATATTTTTATGAAGTAGGTTGATATTAGGGCGGCGAAAATTCCCAATCCAAAATAATATACTGTTTGATTTAACTGAAATTCAGCAATATTATCGAATGGGTAAAGTACTGTTTGACCGAGGAAAAAATAAGAAGTAAGTGCAGCAGTAATTGAGGCAAAAAGCAAAGGTACCAATGCCGACATGGTCATGTCGAAAAGAATCACCTCCAGGGCAAATACTATTGCTGCCACAGGTGCTTTAAAAATTGCCGCCATAGCTGCTGCAGATGCAAAACCCAAAAGGGAAACTGTTTGTTTATAGTTGAGCCCCAGCATTTTACCAATCCGTGAACCATATGCCGCTCCGGTAACAACTGTGGGACCTTCCAGTCCGACACTACCACCAAAACCAACTGTTAATGCAGCAGTAATTATTGATGAGAAAGTATTATGCTTATCAATAATACCATGTTGTTTGGAAATGGAATACAACACATTTGGAATACCATCTCTTACAGGACGACGTAACACAAACTTTATAAATATTACTGTTGCCAGGATTCCAATTGCAGGGTATAAAAGATATTGGTAATTATTGTACTGCACATCAAAGCCACCGGTTAACATATCAATTATTGTGAAAACTATTGTTTTCATCAGAACTGCCAGCAATCCGACAATAAAACCAATAATTACGCTAAGAGCGATCATCTTTTGCCGTATTGGCAAACGACGTGTTGTTAACAGCAGTTTTACAGATATTTTTTTTACCCTTTTCATTAATCGCCGCAAAAATAAGCACTTAATTGCTTGATTTGAAGAAATAATTAAAAATTCATTATCAATAATTGTTTTAAAGAACAGATGAATTCAGAGACAAAGAGTGCGGTGCGCTGCACCTTGGTTTGTTTGTGGGTGAATTTTCTACAAAGAGGCCGGTGCTCTGCAGCTTAATCAAAAATATGTATATGCCTTAATTATCTGTTTTGCAATTGGGGTTAAAGATATTGACCAAACTAATTCAAATCAACTTCTTAAATATAAAAACAAATTCTCAAGAGGTGCAGAGCACCGTCCTCTATACACATAGAAAAATTATTAATGTTTTAAAACATACCATAGCCACAATAAGTAGTTAATAATAATTAAAATCCCTTTAACTGTTTAATACAACATCATCCCTTCCTACATTTTCGCTATTTTCGCAAAAATTTTTATCATTGAAAAAAATAATCACCTACAACGTAAATGGTATAAGAGCTGCGATAAAAAAAGGTTTTATCGAATGGCTGGATGCTGGATCGCCTGATATTGTTTGCATACAGGAAACTAAAGCACAACCCGATCAAATTCCTGCTTTCGAATTTGAGAGTATGGATTATAGAACATATTCTTATTCTGCTACCAAAAAGGGATATTCGGGCGTTGCCATTCTCAGCAAAACTGTTCCCGATCATGTGGAATATGGAATGGGCATCGAAAAATATGATTTTGAAGGCCGACTGATGCGTGCCGATTATGGCGATGTTTCTGTTATCAGCGTTTATCATCCTTCTGGCTCAAGCGGAGATTTACGTCAGGATTTTAAAATGCAGTGGCTGGAAGATTTCCAGAATTATATTTTAGAACTCCAAAAAACTCGTCCAAACTTGATAATTTCAGGTGATTATAATATCTGTCACCAGGCCATAGATATTCACGATCCCATCAGAAATGCAAAATCATCAGGTTTTTTACCTGAAGAGAGAGAATGGATGACAGGTTTTATCAATTCAGGTTTTATCGATTCGTTCAGATTTCTAAATAAAGAACCTCATCATTATAGTTGGTGGAGTTATAGGGCAAACGCCAGAAACAATAACAAAGGCTGGCGTATCGATTACAATATGGTGAGCGACAATATGGAAGACAAAATTAAAAGGGTTGCTATCTTGCCTCAGGCAAAGCATTCAGATCATTGTCCTGTTTTACTTGAAATAGATTTTTAATTGAAAAAGAGATTAGCAATATTAGGTTCCACAGGCTCAATAGGCAAGCAAGCGTTGCAGGTTGTTGATGAGCAAAGCGATTATTTTGAAGTTGAAGTACTTACTGCTTTTCAAAATACTGATTTACTTATTGAGCAGGCAAAAAAATACAAACCAAATGTTGTTGTAGTTGGAAACGACAAATATTACCATCAGGTTTTTGACGTACTCGACCCTCTTGATATTCAGGTTTATGCAGGAGAAAAGGCAATTGAGCAGGTTGTTGAAATGGATAGTATCGATTTGGTGGTAATGGCCATAGTTGGTTTTGCAGGTTTGAAGCCAACACTTGCTGCTCTTGAAAACAGAAAAACCGTAGCACTGGCAAATAAGGAAGCTTTGGTTGTTGCGGGTCAGATTATCTCAGAAACGTCTCTGCGCAAAAACGCACATATAATTCCAATTGATTCAGAACATTCGGCTATTTTTCAATGCCTTATGGGCGAAATGAATAATCCTGTTCAAAAAATTATTCTCACTGCTTCGGGAGGTCCGTTTTTGGATTTTACAGAAGAAGAAATTAAAAATGTAACCGCAAAGCAAGCCCTTAATCATCCGATATGGAATATGGGCGATAAGGTAAGCATCGATTCGGCTACTATGATTAATAAGGGATTGGAAGCCATAGAAGCCAAATGGTTATTCGATTTAAAACCTGATCAAATAGAAGTTCTTATTCATCCGCAATCGCTGGTGCATTCGATGGTTTATTTTGAAGATGCTTCGGTAAAAGCCCAGATGGGAGAACCCGATATGCGGATTCCCATTCAGTTTGCGATGACCTATCCTAACCGCTTAAAAAACAATATAAACCGTCTCGATTTAATAAAAGCAGGCAAATTAGAATTTCAAGTGGCTGATTTAAAAAAATTTAGTAATCTTGCACTCGCTTTTGAAGCATTAAAAATTGGTGGAAACAAGCCTTGTGTCCTGAACGCTTCCAACGAAGTTGCAGTTCAGGCTTTTCTTTTAAATAAGATAGGCTTTTCCGACATTAGCAAAGTGATTGAATGGGGTATAGAGAATATTGATTTTATCAAAAACCCATCGCTTGATCAGTTGTTTGAAACCGATTTGGAAGCAAGAAATAAAGCAAATGAATTTATTAAAACTTTAAGAAACTAATGGATATAGTAATAAAAATCCTTCAATTAATTTTAAGCCTTTCCATATTGGTGGTTGTCCACGAATTTGGTCATTTTGCGGCTGCAAAAATTTTCAAAACCAGAGTAGAGAAATTCTATCTTTTTTTCAACCCATGGTTTTCATTATTCAAATTCACTTATAAAGGCACCGAATACGGAATGGGATGGCTGCCTTTGGGTGGTTATGTAAAAATATCCGGTATGATTGACGAATCCATGGACAAAGAGCAAATGGCTCAGGAACCACAACCATGGGAATTCAGATCAAAACCGGCATGGCAGCGTTTGATAATTATGCTTGGCGGCGTGTTTATGAATGTTGTTTTGGCAATAGTAATTTATATAGGAATACTTGCCTATTATGGCGAAGAATATCTTCCTACTTCCGAAGCCAATAAATTTGGAATTAGTGTCGACAGTCTGGCCATGGATATGGGATTTAAGACAGGTGATAAAATACTATCTGTAGATGAAGTATATGTTGAAGATTTCCAGAAAATACCTGTCAGCATGATACTTAACGAAGCCAAAACTGTACAGGTAATGAGAGATGGTAAAGAAATGGACATCACTCTTCCGCCCGGTAGCTTAAATAAACTTATAAAATCGAAGAACAAACTTATTGGAATAAGAATCCCGTTTGTAATTGGCAGTTTCTCTGAGAATTCACCTGCTCAGAAAGCAGGAATGCAGGTTGGTGATTCCTTAATAGGAATTAACCAAACATATGTAAAGTATTTTTCAGAATTCAGAACTGAAATTTTAAAGAATAAAAATCAGGAAGTAAGCATAATTACTAAGCGTGCTAACGACACGCTAAGGTATAATATCCAACTCGATTCAAATGCCATAGTGGGCGTGTTTACTCAGGGCGACATGACCAAATTGTTCAAGTTTAATAAAAAGACATATAATTTTGCTGAAGCTATACCGGCCGGTTTTAATAAAACCTGGAAAGGAATAGACGATTATCTGAAGCAATTAAAACTAATGTTCTCTCCCGAGGTAAAAGCCTATGAAGGTGTTGGTGGTTTTGGAATGATAGCAAGTATATTCCCTGCGGAATGGCATTGGCAGAGTTTCTGGCGATTAACAGCCTTTCTATCTATTATGCTGGCAATTCTGAACGTTTTACCAATACCTGCGCTTGACGGAGGTCATGTTATGTTCCTTTTTTACGAAATTATCGCAAGACGTAAGCCAAGTGACAAATTCCTGGAATACGCACAAATAGTGGGAATGTTATTACTTTTTGCACTTCTTATTTATGCCAATGGCATGGATGTGTTGAGGTTATTTGCTGACTAGATAAACGGAGCAGTTTGCACACATTGCCATTCCTTTGGCAGAAATTGTTTGCTAGAATAATTTTATGAATACCTGATTTGTATACTATAATCTAATTATTAGTCGACAACTTAATTGTATTGATGTAATAAAAAGAAGTATTACTATACATTAATTAATTTCTCTTTAACAAGCTTTTACAAATTACTGTTGTATTATTGATGTATTAATAATGCCATCTTGACGTATTATTGATGAAGCCCTTTTATTGACTTCTGCATCAGAATACATTTACTTTGGCTTTTGTAATTTAAAATTTGTGTTCAATGAGGAAGGTAGATTAAACTCAACTCTTTGCATCAAAAGTTTTAGCAAATTAAGTAGTTCTGAGTTTATTTCATTATTACTTACCATATAAATAATTTTCCAAAATAATTGCTTTATGTATTATCATTCTATCTATCGCTAATAAAAATATTGAGTGTCATTTATTATAAAAGGAATTAAATCATAATGATAAGTAATAATTGTAGTAAAGTAAGTTTACCTAATAGGAACGCAATAATGATTTACGTTTTTGTGTTCCTCTTTGGGTTTTTACAATTTAGTAAACCTATTAAAGGGGCTAATTTAAAAACAGATTTACTAGATATTACACAAGATGATAACAGATTGCAATTTTATTATTTGTGGGAAAACAATTATACAGACTGTATTTACGAAGAAAAAGAAAATGCAGATGACCTAGGAAAAAAAACTTATTTTCCATTGTTGGATTCTTTAACAATTGATACTGTTATGAATACTAGCAAAATCGGATATACAGATTCTCAAAATATTAAATTTCACAATTACAATTCTGAACATTATAAAAACTTCACATTAGTATGGTCGGATGAATTTGATGGAAATACATTAAATACTGATAACTGGACTTTTAGTAAAGGGGATTCAGGCTGGGGAAATAACGAACTTCAGAATTATACCAGTGGAGACAATACCAAAATTGTTGATGGTAAGTTGGTTATTACAGCCAAAAAAGTGGACGACCATAATCAAGTAGGTTCATATACGTCAGCCAGAATAAGTACGAAAGGAAAACAAGATTTTCAATACGGCAGAATTGAAATAAGAGCCAAGCTACCATCAGGTAAAGGTATTTGGCCAGCAATATGGATGCTTGGCAGCAGTATTTCTAGTATTGGATGGCCTGAATGTGGCGAAATAGATATTATGGAGTATGTTTGTTATCAACCTGATGTTGTACATTCTACTGTTCATACAACAGCTGGAAGTGGTGGAAACAGCGATGGAAACAGCATTACGCTCAGTACTTGCGAAGAAGAATTTCATATTTACGGATTATCCTGGACAAAGGAACAACTTGTTTTTTATGCTGATAGCATTGAAAATATTATTCATGTATATAGTCCTGTCGACAAAAATAAAAACAACTGGCCATTTAATAAACCTGCTTACTTAATATTAAATATTGCTGTTGGTGGAAATTGGGGAGGTAATGAAGGTGTTGACAATAAAATATTTCCACAAACAATGGAAGTAGATTATGTAAGGGTATATAAACGAGATAAATAAACTAATGAATAGTTAACGATAAATAATAAAAAATGACGAATAAAACCATTAAAAATATTTCTTAATAAACACTACTTACAATGAAAAAAATCTTTACATTTTTAGTATTAATGAGTTTTACTGCTCTTCTTAGTGCGCAGTATATCTACAATGATTATGATGATAATCAAAATGTTACATTTCTTGGCTGGGAAAACAACCCTGTTTTAGTTGCAAATCCTGACCAGAGTGGAATTAACACTAGCCCCAATGTTGCACAATACGACAGAACATGGCAGCAGTATTCCAATGTTTATACCAATACTCTTCCAGGAACTATTGATTTTACAACAGGAACAGTATTTTCTATTAAAGTTTACGCACCCATAGCATGTGATGTGTTGTTTAAAATTGAAAATGGTGCAGGTGCTTTTACTGAAAGGCTTTTATCAATTACTACTCCTAATACATGGGTACAATTAGATTTTGATTTTGCTGGAGAAGCAACTGATACCTATGATAAACTGGTTATCTTTTTCGACTTTGCTACCTGGGATCCAAACACTTATTATTTTGATGATGTAGAAGGTCCAAATTATGATGGAAGTGTTGGCAAACCTTTGCTTGCTACTGACGTACAAGATAACTTCGAGGACAACGGATGGGGAACTATCAATGATTGGATATTCCAGGATCCGGGTTTAGACCCACTTCCAACTACTGCTGACCCAGTTAATGGTGCAAATACAGTTGCAGATTATAACAGGAGTGGTGGTTTTGAGTGGACAAATGCACAGGCAGAATTAGACCACAGAATGGATCTTACTAACAGAAATGTTTTTGAGATGAGAGTTTATTTCCCATCTTCAAATGACTATTCAGGAGCCTTAACTCCAACAGCCGCGATAAAACTTCAAAATAGTTTGCTTGGTGGCGATGCATGGACAACACAAACTGTGGTTAGTCAAACTGTTACTGATTTCGACCAATGGGTTACTCTTACATTCGATTTTAGTAGTGTTTCTGAAAATGAAGATTATGATAAAATTGTAGTTCAATTTGGTGGAGAAGGACATTGGGTTCCTGGTCAGTTTTATTTCGACGATTTTGAACTGCTACCCTGGTATCCTGAAACACCTTATACTTATAACGACTTCGATGAAATTCAAAATGTTGAATTTTCAGGATGGCCAAATAATCCTGTATTGGTTGCAAATCCTGATCCTTCTGGCATAAATACAAGTGCTAATGTTGGTGAATATGTGCGCTCAACTGAGCAATATGCAAATATCTATACTACCCTTGACGGACCAATTAATTTTAACGAAGGCAGTAATTTCCAATTAAAGATTTATTCACCTATCGTTTGTGATGTATTGTTTAAAATAGAAAATTCAAATGATGGTGGCGTATTTGTAGAACAAACATCAACGGTGTGGAATGTTAATGAGTGGACTTTATTAAACTTCGACTTCGAAGGTTCACCAAATGGTACTTATGACAAAATCTCCATTTTTGTTGATTTCGCTTCTACTACTGACAACACATTCTACATTGATGAAATTGACGGTCCTAACTGGGATGGCAATAAGCCGGTACTTGAATTAAATGTACAGGACAACTTTGAAGATGACGGTTGGGGAACCATTGACCAATGGATTTTTCAAGATCCCGCTATGGATCCTTTAGTTATTACTACCGATCCTGAGGACGCTACTAATCATGTTGCCGATTATAACCGTTCGGGCACTTTTGATTGGACAAATGCTCAAACAATACTTGATCACCGTATGGATCTTTCAGAGAGAAATAAATTTGAATTAAAAGTTTATTTACCTTCTTCAAACGATTATTCAGGTGCTTTAACACCAACAGCAGCCATAAAACTTCAAAACAGTTTATTAGAAGGTAATGCATGGACAACACAAACAGAGATTGTTCAAACGGTTACAGAATTCGATCAGTGGGTAACCTTATTATTTGATTTTGAATCGGTTAAAGATAGTATTAACTACGATCAAATTGTTGTTCAACTTGGAGGAGAAGGTCATTTGACACCAGCTCAGTTTTATTTTGATGACCTGTATTTGAAACACGTTCCGTACATTACAGTATTATCTCCCAACGGAGGTGAAATGCTTGATCAGGGATCTTATTTCGATATAGAATGGGATTACGATTATTGGGAAGGTGATGTGAAAATTGAATTGTTGAAAACAGATGCAGAACCTCAATTATTAGCAGTACGCCCTGCTTCTGATACAATTTTCTCATGGTTTGTTTTTGCCGATCTGGAACCTGCATCCGACTATAAGATTGCCATTACTTCAAATGATGATGTTATGCCAACAGATACCAGTGATGCCTCATTTACTGTTGTTCTAGTAGATGTACTTGTATCAAATTTCACTGCTGATCCTACTATTTTCAGTACAGCAGATAGTACACAATTTACTGATCAAACAACGGGAACTCCAACTTCATGGGTATGGACATTTGAAGGTGGAACACCAGCTACTTATGAAGGTCAAAATCCTCCTTTTATTCATTATGAAACACCAGGAACTTATGATGTAACTCTTGTGGTAACTAATGATGATGGTGCCGACACCATGTTGAAGGAAGACTATATAGAAGTAGTTGTGGCACCTATGGCTGAGTTTACTGCTAGTGAAACAGTAATTTTAGCAGGTCAGTCTACTAACTTTACCAGCACTTCACAAGGTGATAACTTAAGCTTCGAGTGGTATTTTTAAGGAGGTACTCCTGAAACTTCTACTGATGAAAATCCATCGGATATTTTCTACAACGAAATAGGTTTATTTGATGTACAATTAATAGTTTCCAATGAGTATGGTTCCGACACCTTGCTTATGGCAGATTATATCGAAGCAAAACCTGTTGGAACTATTGAAACTGGTGAAAATTCAATTTCTGTTTATCCAAATCCAGCAACAGATCAATTATTCATAAAATCATCCAAAAATATGAATTGTAAAATTCAAATGATTGATATTTATGGTGCTATAGTTGGAGAATATATGTTGGAAAACAATAGCAATATTGATGTAAGCAACTTAAGTTCAGGATTATATTTTATCAATATAAAAGACCTGAATACTCAAAATGTTACTGTTAAAAAGGTAATTATACGAAACTAATTAATAACGAAAAAAAACTATAAAATGAAGTATCTAATAACATTATTAACTCTAGTGATGTTCGCATTCACAGTAAATGCACAATACATCTACAATGATTTTGATGCAAACCAAAATGAAACTTTTATATCTTGGCCAAATCCGCTAACTGTTATTGCTAATCCTGATGTATCAGGAATAAATACCAGTGCAAATGTTGCTGAGGTTGTAAGGTCAAATACCCAATGGGCAAATGTATATTGTGATATTGACGGCACAATTGACTTTTCCACGGGTACAGTCTTTGAATTAAAAGTTCATTCACCAATAGCATGCGAAGTTCTTTTTAAATTGGAGTCTGCTAATGGCAATTTTACGGAATTAGGGGCTAATATAACTACAGTAAATGAATGGACTCTGCTTAGTTATGATTTTACTGGAGCAGAATCAGGATTATACAATAAGATTGTGATTTTCTTTGATTTTGCATCAACAACTGACAATACATTCTATTTTGATGATGTAACAGGTCCTGATTATGAAGCAGGTCCAACTGGTGACCAAGTAGACTTACCCGTTACTTTTGATGATGATAATATAATCTACGCATTGACAGATTTTGGAGGCAACCAATCTGAAATTGTTGTTGATCCAACCGATGCAACAAATATGGTAGCTCAATCATTAAAAACTGAAGGTTCTGAAACATGGGCAGGAACAACGATAGGAGGCAACACAGGATTTGCAACTCCTATACCTTTTGAAGTAGGTTTTACAAGCATGACTGTCGTAGTATGGTCACCTACTGCAGGAATTCCTGTTCGCTTGAAAGTAGAAGACGCTACTGATCCAACAAAATCTGTTGAAACAGAAGCTACAACTACAGTTAGTGAAACCTGGGAAACTTTAGAATTTGATTTTAGCAATGAGGCAGAAGGTACTGCAGAAATTGATTTCTCGTATACCTATAACAAAGCCTCCATTTTCTTTGATTTCAATTCAGTTGGAGCAGGTTTAACTTATTTTTGGGATGATATTTATTTCGAAGATGCTACCGGAATTAACAATTTTAAGGTGGAGTCATTAATCGTTTATCCTAATCCTGCAACCGACTATATTACTATAAAAAATAACGAGAATTTAACTGCAGTTAGTATTTATTCAGTTAATGGTCAAATGGTTTATAATATCAGTAATCCTTCCAGCAAAATAAATATCAGTAGTTTAACAAGTGGCACATATACTCTTAAAGCTTCGGATATATCTGGCAAAGTATATACAACAACATTAATTATTAATTAGTTGTATTTTTTAAGTTTTCTCATTAAGAGCAGGGTTTAGACCCTGCTCTTTTTTTGGGTTTTTTTAATTTTCGTCATCATTTTCACTGAGGATATGCCATGCTTTTTCAGCAGCAATTTTTTCTGCTCCTCTAATGGAATAATCTCTAGCCCGCGCTATCTCTTTACCATCGACAAAAACCCCAACCTCATATTGTTTTTGGAATTTTTTTCCTATTTCATCAATAACATCAAAGCTTGCTGTGATTTTATTTTTTTGCGACCATTCAACAATTTTACTTTTATAATTAACTTCAATGGACTCGAGGACTTCCATATCTAAATGAAGTTTGATTATCCTGTTGACTAAAATATGTTTAGTAAAATTATAGCCTTTATCCAGGTAAAGAGCGCCTATAAAAGCTTCAAACGCATCTCCACCTGCTGATCTGGCATTTTTCCCCTGTTCGTTTCCGGCAACAATGTGCGAATTCAAACCAAGTTTTAACGAAAGTTTATTAAGTGCCGAACGGCTAACTATTTTGGATCGCATATCTGTTAAAAAGCCTTCCGATTCGAATGGGTATTTTCGGAATAGGAAGTCGGCAACAATAGCTCCAATCAAAGCATCTCCAAGAAATTCTAGACGCTCGTTATTAACTTTAACGCCATTAAGTTTTTTTCTTGTTGCCGATTTATGTCTTAAGGCTAACTTATACAAAAAAACATTTCCGGGATAAAACCCGAAAATGTTCTTTATTGATTTGTAAATCTTTTTGTTCTTAGAAAAAAGAACTTTATAAGTGTTTCTTAAAAACAATTTCTTTTAATTTATTTGGCAAACTTTTTAAAGATAAGTGAAGCATTATGTCCTCCAAATCCAAATGTGTTGCTCAAGGCAATGTTTACTGTTCTTTTATGGGCTTTGTTAAAAGTAAAATTCAATTTGCCATCGATATCAGGATCATCGGTAAAATGATTGATAGTTGGTGGCACAATATCGTATTTAACTGCAAGCAGAGCGGCAATTGCTTCAATAACTCCTGCACCTCCTAAAAGGTGCCCTGTCATCGATTTAGTAGAGTTTATATTAATACTATAAGCATGTTCGCCAAAAAGATTTACAATTGCCTTAGGTTCAACAATATCTCCAACCGGAGTAGAAGTACCATGTGTATTAATATGGTCGATATCTTCAATATTTATTTCTGCGTCTTCAATGGCAGCCTGCATACATCTTCTGGCACCATCACCTTCCGGATGAGGTGCTGTCATATGATGTGCATCGCCTGAGAGTCCTGCACCAGCAACTTCGCCATAAATTTTAGCTCCTCTGGCCAATGCATGTTCGAGTTCTTCGAAGACCATTCCTCCGCCACCTTCTCCCATAACGAAACCATCTCGATCCTTATCAAAGGGGCGTGATGCTGTTAAAGGATCATCGTTTCTGGTAGAAATTGCATGCATAGCATTGAAACCCCCAACACCTGTTGGGTTAATGGCTGCTTCTGAACCTCCTGCTATAAAAGCATCTGCTTTACCTAATCTGATGTAATTAAATGCATCTGACAGGGCGTTAGCCGATGAGGCACAAGCCGAAACTGTTGCAAAATTAGGACCTTTAAATCCATATTTTATGGAAATATGTCCTGCTGCAATATCAGCAATCATTTTAGGTATGAAAAAAGGGTTGAAACGTGGTGTTCCATCCCCTTTTGCAAAACCTTCAACTTCTTGAAAAAAAGTATCTAATCCACCAATGCCGGAAGCCCAAATAACGCCAACTCTTTCTTTGTTGACACCATCTGAATCGATTCCTGAGTCTTCAATAGCCTGACCGGCTGCAACCATACCAAATTGAGAATACTTGTCGTGTTTACGTGCTTCTTTCCTGTCGAAATAATCCAAAGGATTAAAACCTTTAACTTCACAAGCAAACTTTGTTTTGAACTTTTCTGTGTCAAAACCTTTGATTTCTGCAGCCCCGCTAACTCCATTTAGTAGTGCATTCCAATAATCATTGATATTATTACCAATTGGAGTTATAGCACCAAGACCGGTAACAACTACCCGCTTTAGCTCCATAGTACTTCTTTAATTTTTTACTGATTATTTTCGATGTATGTTACTGCATCGCCTACAGTTTCAATTTTTTCTGCTTCTTCATCAGGAATTGAAAGATTGAATTCTTTCTCAA
>PKTA01000081.1 GCA_002869365.1 Marinilabiliales bacterium
ACTGTTAAGTATATAATAATCAATATATGAGTAATAAGCATTTATAGCGATGGAACTTCCCTCCTTATTCAGTTTTAAGTTGTATCCCAGATTATTGGTATAAAACTTTGGCTTTTGTAAAAAATAGTAGGTGTTGTAACTATACTCTTCATTGCCTGCGGGAACAGAATAACCAGAATTCCTGGTTTTAATGTCAGCCTCAATTGCAGTATAGCCTCCATGGAATGAATATGTAATATTGCTTCTTTCATCAGGATTATAATCCATACCAAACCTAAAGCCGAGGTTGTTTTCGTTTATTAGTCTATCCTGTAACATGGCTGCATGATGAACGCTATCGGTTTTATAATAATCGCGGAAATAGTCGTTAAACGCTGTGGTGTTCCAATCACGCCAGTCTACTCCAACAGACAGGGCCATTTTTTCACGATTTAAGTTAAGGCTTATATCACCTGAATATTTTCCTTTTGTTCCAACTGTGGCGTTTACCATTCCATTGAAACCTCGTTGTAAACCTTTCTTAAGAACAATATTGATTATGCCAGCACCACCTTCTGCATTGTATTTTACCGATGGATTGGTTATAACTTCTATCTTGCTAATTTGATTAGCAGGTGTTTGTTTTAAAACTTGCTCGGCTTTTAGAGTAGTTGGTTTTCCATTGATTAAAACAATAAAACTTTTACTGCCTCTCAATTTTACATCCCCATTGGGGTCTACCTGAACAGATGGTGATAGTTTTAAGGCGTCAACTGCAGTTCCTCCTGTTGCCAAAAGGTTTTTGTCGACACTAATAACTTGTTTGTCAATAGAGTTGCTGATAGCAGATTGGCGTGATTTGATCTCCACCTCACCAAGTAACGATGATGCCGGATGCATTTTAATCTGACCCAGGTCAATCGATTTGCTGCTTTTATCAAAATTAAGTTCAGTTATAAGTACATCTTCATATCCCATAAAACTTAATTCTATAAAGTAGTTATCGGCCTTAACTTTTTCTATGATGAATTTTCCTTCATCATCACTTATGGTTCCGGTAACAAGACTAGAGTCTGTTGCTAATTTTAAAGCAATAGTTGTATAAGGAATATTTTCCCCATTTTGCTCTTCAACAACGCTTCCTTGAATATCATATTTTTTTTCTGCTGCATGAATTACACTCCAACTTAATATGGTGAAACATGCTATTAATATTACTTTTACTTTTTTCATGATCATATTTTTTTTGATTTGATGAAGCAAAAGAACAGCAGATATGGATGTTAATCGACCGAAAGAAAGAAGTCGAACTCATTCAGTAAAAGAAATCAGTTCGACTTTTTTGGAGTAATCAGTTCGACTTTTCGTTAAGCGGCTGATTTTGAATACTTTTTACGGTATTGGGTTGGCGTTAAGCCCGAATATTTTTTAAATGCTGTATTGAAGGATGACTTGGAATTGAATCCAACATCATACAATATTTCTAGGATCGTAAAGTCTTTTTTTGTAGGATCAGAGAGTATTTCCATTGCTTTTCTTATCCTAAAACTGTTTACAAAATCAAAAAAGTGCTGGTTAAGGTCGTGGTTAATCAGTAGGGATAATTCTTTAGTTGAAATATCAATTTGTTTTGACAGTAAGTAAATTGTTAGAGATGGATCGAGAAATGGTTCTTCCTCTGCCATATACTTATTAAGTTTATTTATTTTATCATTTACATTTCTATTAAAGTTAATTGCGGGATCAGTATTAATTATTTCTTCTTCACCTTCTTTAACCATACTGGATACCAACTGCAACTTTGAATCTATTCCTCTGAAAAGTTCCGGATTTAGCATAATCCTGAATACCATCCATGTGATATAGAAAAGTGCAATAAGTGAAGTTCCCACCATAGAATAGAAATATGCATCTTCCCATTCCAAAAACATAAACATATTTTTTAATGAAGCAACAAATGCTTCAATAGTAAAAACAGCAAATAGTTGAAAAAGCCAGTTGTAATTGAATAGGTTTGCATTTGAAAAGTTTTCTAGTAGCAGCCTCCTGTATCTGTTTATCACAAGAAAACTTGCTATTAAATAAACCACAATTTGAGTATGTACTAAAATATAGGATAATTGTATTTCTATAAGTCTTCTAGACAGAGTATTTGAATTAAGATATTCCATTTGCCCTGCAAAATCCTGACCATAAAACCTTGGTATTAGGACAATATTTACAATTAAAAATGGTAAAGCATGAAGCAGATGCTTCCATTTCAGATTGAAATCTGAATAAACAATAGAAAGTAAATACAAATATATTAATGGTAATTTAATCAGTACTAACGAATTAATCAGCATTCCCAGGGCTGGAAAATGTGGATATATATAACCTCCTATAAATATACTATCAGAATCTTCAGCACTTACTAAAAGGAATGTAGCAAGCAGAATGTTGCTTACAAGATTTTTCGTTTTCATGGTAAGTAAGAATCCTGCCAACAGCAAATGGACAAAAACTATGAGTAACGAAAATATTTGAAGAATATCTAGTTCCATTTAGAACACATATATATTTATTATGCCAGCAAATATATGAAGATTTAATTCTGAAATATTTAGGTTTTTAAGAAGTAGTTTATTCAACAAGTTTTTATTAATAAATACTTGTTTTCGAATAATATTTTAAAAGTTTAATATTGTTAGAAAGTTTACCCATATCACATATTAAGTCTTTTTTCTCATATTGATTAAGGGAGAATTTACTATTTGTTCGCAGTTCATTTTTTTCCAGGAAGTCAAAGCAAACAAAACCCCTGCAAATAATCAGGGAAATAAATCTCAAAAATTTTCTCTTGTTTTTTGGATTATAATCTGTTTGATGAACAAGTTTGAAGGTTTCCTCCATCAATGAAATATAGGTTTGTCTTAATTCATTAATTTTTGTTGTTAAGGTTGCCAGAGTTCTGATACCGTGCTGATAATCTTTATAAATGTCGAAGATATCATTCTCCAGTTGACCAATTCCTCCAAGACAAAGAATCATATTCTCTTCATTTTCGCTAATATCATCCTCGAAAACCGATCTGTAAAAAAGAAGCGACAGCCCCCCTTTATCCATGGTGATTTTTGCTATTTCTTCTTCGGTAGTTTCTGTCAGCAATTGTTTGTGACTTGCCACCTGTGCATCATAAACTTTGAACGCTATATTTTTTACCTGATCAGCATCTTCTGAATTTTTCAAGGCTATTTGACAAAACTTTATAAATAACTTCTGATTAGAATTTTGAGCTAGTTCTTCATCAGGCTTGTTAATCATTTCCAGAATATGCTTCTTTGATAAATTATGATCATCAAAAAAATCGTCGAAAAGGCCTGTTAAAGCACCGAGATAGGTAATTCCATAGCGCTCTTTCTCCGACATATCCCTTCCTCTAAGTATGCAAAAACCTTCTCCAAGCAGAGCTGGAACGGCAAAGCCATAATAGCCCGTCATTTTACTATAATCTTTATCAGTTAAAGTGTTGTCGTTGTTTAACTTACTTTTCTCAATATCAATTACAATTGTTGTTTTTAGAAACTTCTTTTGCTTTTTTATACTTGACCATAAACTCATAAAAAGTTTAGGTAAATAGATTAAATTTCCAAAGCGGTTTTTCGTAATTGCCATAGGGCTGTAAATGTATAAAAACTTCTGTAAAATGGGAAAATTGAGATTGTTTTTTTGAATTTAAAGGTACAAAACAGTTTAAACCTGATAAATTGAATTTATTTTGATTAGTGGGCAGGTTTTTCTGTGTATTATTGGTGTAATTATATATTGTTAAAAATGAATAATAATTGATATTTTCGTGCACTAGTTCAATTTATCATAAAATTAACGTTCCACTTATGTTTTCAAAAAAAGAAATCGCTACATATTATAATCACACATTAATGCACTATAAGGTAAGTTGGCAACTTAAAAAAAGTAAAGGTTTGCATTATGGATTGTGGTATAAAGATACCAAGACCTTACATCAGGCAATACAAAATACCAACAAAAAGGTGGGGAGTTTTGTCAGAAAATCTAATGATTTTAGTGCACTTGATGCCGGATGTGGTGTAGGAGGCTCAGCTATTTACCTTGCTGAGAATTATAATTGTAAAGTAAGTGGTATTACCTTAAGCCCTGCTCAGTATCGCCAGGGTCTTGAATATGTAAATGAAGCCGGTTTGAATGAAATGATTGATTTGTCGGTTCAGGATTATACAGCTACAGATTTCAAAGATGAAAGTTTCGATTTGGTTTTCGCAATTGAAAGTTATTGCCATGCCGATGAAAAGAAAGATGTTTATGATGAAGCTTTCAGACTGTTAAAACCGGGAGGATATTTGGTAGTTATAGATAGTATTAAAACCGAAAAAGGGAAACTTCCAAAAAATCGTAAAACCATTGAGTGGTTATTGCATCGCTGGGCTATTGCCGACCTTGATGACGGACCTGAAACTTATAAAAAACTAAACGATGCTGGTTTTGAAAATGCTAATATTGAGGATCTTACAAAAAACGCAAGAAAATCGGTAAACAGAATTTATAGAAGAGCATTCTGGGGATTAATAACAATACCTTTATATACCATAATTTTCCCTACTAAGTATCATTTTTCTCGCAGGCACCCCGAATCAGGTTGGGCATTGCACAAATGTTTCAGAAAAGAATTATTACAATATGTATGTATAAGTGCAAAGAAACCTGAGTAATTTTTTGGTGTATGCATTTTAGTGAAAGATTATTTTTTATGTGTTTTAAACTATTTAAGGTTTTTTAAACCCCAATAAGTTATTGTGCTTTTGTGAATTAAATACATTTGTTCCTGTTTAACATAACAAAAATTACTCAGGTCTAATAAAAATCAAAAAAAATGAAAAAGTTTATCGCCAGTTTTCTTATCATAATGGGAGGATTAATTATCATGTCATCTCCTGTTGAAGCCCAGGATGTTGTTAAAACAGAAAAGAAAATAAAAGTAAAAATTATTAGTGATCATAATGGTGAAAGAGTTATTACTGACACTATTTTTGTTGGTAAATCCACTGATGATATTAATGGTAATAAATCGGAACAAAAAAACAAATTTATTATTATTACAAATGATGATAATTTAAATGAAGATTCTTCTGAAGAAGTAGATAGTAACATAATTATTGTGGATGATGGAATTGCTGTTGATTTTATTGAGCAGCCTACTAAATTAAAAAAAACCTTTCAAATAAGTAATAATTATTCCGGTAAAGCAAGCGATATTGAATTGAGAGATGCCGGGATTAAAAATAAACCTGATCGACTAAATGCACAAAACATTAATATAGAAATTGAAAATGGCATGGTTATGCTTTCTTTTTCATTCAAAGGAGAAAAAACTCCTAAGATATTTGTTTATAATGTTTTCGGGGATAAAGTTTTCAAAGGAAAACCTGAGCTTATTGAAGGCAGTTATCAAATAATAATTGACCTTTCATCCAAGCAACACGGCACTTACTATTTACAACTTATTTCGGGAAAATCTTCTTTAACCGAAAAACTAAAAATATAAGAAGATCTTTGTTTTTTGAAGCTTTATAAAGGAATTGATATTAGATTAAATTGATGCTATTAATCAAATAAACCTTTTAGCGAGTGATTTCATAAGTTTGTTTAACCACGAATTATTCTTCAGTGCAAGATTTGAGAAAAACTCGTTAGAAGTGAATATAGCCAGAATAAAATTCCTGTTAAGTTCAGGGAACATTACTTTTTTAATCCTTTTATAATATGATTTGTTGAAATCTTTGGAAAAATTATTAGCGGCAAAACATTTTTTTATATGATCACCGGCAAATCTTCCTGTTCTCAGTGCGTTGGCAATACCTTCTCCTGATAATGGATCTACAATATTTGCCGAATCGCCTACCAGTAATACCCTTTTTCCATATATTTTTTTATAACGGTTAAACGCTGGAATCCTAAAGGCTTTTATTCCACCCTCCAAATTGGCATCTTTAAACCTCTCCTTAAACCGGGGATCATTATTGACAATGTCATTAAACATATCACTTAATTTTATCCCCCGTTTTTTCATAATTTTATTATTCATTCCAATTCCCACATTGTAAGTGTTATTAAACATAGGGAAAATCCAGAAATAGCCGGGAATAAGATCCTTTAAAAAGTGAATTTCAAATGCATCTTGATATTCTATATCCTTAACGTTTGAATAATAAGCTCTTAAACTACTGCCAAACAAGGTTTGTTTTGCTTTATTTGGATTTATAATTTTGGCGATTACGGAATTAACTCCATCGGCACCAACAATCATCTTCGACTTAAATGTTCCTTTGGATGATGTTACTGTAACATCATCATCTGTAATAATACAATCATTTAGGAGAGTATCCTCTAATACATGAATGTTTTCATGTCTTTTGCATTCCATCAAAAGTTCGTTGTCGAAAAGTGCCCTTTCTATAATATATGGTTGATGTCCTTTGCTGAATTCAAAATAATTTTTATAACCTTTAGTTGAAGTGATCAGGCAGCCCTGTATAATTTTTCTTTTTTGATATGATTGAATTTTTTCGAATAACCGTGGAGAAAGTTTTTTTAATTGGTTCTGAGTATCAACTGTTAAGCCATCTCCACAAATTTTCTCCCTGGGAAAAATAGCTTTATCGATGAGGGCTATTTTCAGTTCTGAATTGGCCAGGCTCAAGGCCGTCGAACATCCGGAAGGACCTGCTCCGGCAATTATTACATCAAAGTCGTATATTTCCATTCACTTATTTTAAACAAAAATAAGATTATATCAATATATTCAGAGAATTTTAATAGTGGTTTAGAAAATATTTATCGTGCTTTTAAAACTGTGTGAGAATTTTTATTTCGTCTTCTTATACCATAGGTACCAGTCTAAAGAATACATCCCCTCTTGTGGTTTTTTCTTCATTTTTTCAGCTTCCTTCATAGATTCAGGACTCATCACTAAAACATCCTCTCCCTTTTTCCAGTTAGCAGGAGTTAGGATATCATTTTTTTCTGCCTGTTGCAATGCAGTTAAAGTTCTCAAAATTTCATCAATATTTCTGCCTACTTCCATGGGATAAACAAAAATGGACCGGATTTTATTTTCAGGATTTATAATAAAAACTGCCCTTACATCTTTGGTGGAATTAGACTCTGGATGTATCATGCCATATTTTTTGGAAATATCATATCCATTATCGGCAACTATTGGATATTTAATCTTCACCTTTTCCCTGTCGAAATAATTAATTTCTTCCATGGATTTTGTCCATTCTATATGACTATTTAAACCATCAGTAGACAATACAATTAACTTAGTATTAATCTCAGAAAATTCATCTTGTAAGTATGCTAGTTCCAATAATTCAGTAGTACAAACAGGTGTAAATGCTGCTGGATGGCTAAAAATAATTACCCATTTACCGTAATAATCCCCCGGGAAATCAATTTCTCCCATAGTAGATTTAGCTTTAAAAGCAGGTGCATCTTCAGAAAGTCCTGGCATTCTGGTTTTCATTATGCCTTGTGCATAAGATGCGCTGAAAAATGATAAAATCAGAGTAATTGTAAGAATAGTTTTCATAAACATTTAGTTAAGTTTGCTTGCTAATTTAGTTAAAGGTTGCATGCTAAAGCACTTATTAACAAATATTTAACGATTTTGTGTGTAATTTCACATATTGCTGTTTATAAATTGAATAGATTTTAATGAAAAACAGATTTTATGATCAGGTTACTATGTTTATACTATTTTTACATCAAAATAATCTATCATGAAAAAGAACACTAACTTTTTAATGACCAAAATCATTGCCACACTCGGACCGGCGACTGATTCAATTGAAAAAATATTGGAACTTATAGAAGCGGGTGTAAGAGTATTCCGCATTAACTTTTCCCATGGTTCATTTAATGATTACGACAAATTGATAGTTAATATTAGAAACGCAGAAGACAGAAGTGGACAGTTTGTTGGAATTTTGGGTGATTTATCAGGTCCAAAAATAAGAGTTGGGAAAGTTATTCCTGAGGGAGTAATATTGAAAAACGGGCAAGAAATAAAATTCGTAAAAAAAGAAATAATTGGTGGAAGTTTAGGTTTTGAATATTCTTTTTCTACTACCTACCCTCAGTTTATTGATGAAGTAAAAATAGGTGAAAGAATATTATTGGATGATGGAAATATTCAACTAAAATGTAATGAGAAAAGAGGCCTTGGAGAAGATGCTTTTTTATTATGCGAAGTTGTTGAAGGGAATTTACTAACTACTGCAAAGGGTATAAACTTGCCTGACAGCGAATTGTCATTACCGTCTTTAACAGAAAAGGATTATGAATGTCTCGACTATGCCATAAAAAAATCAGTGGATTATTTGGCTCTTAGTTTTGTTAGGAGCGGAGAAGATATAAGGCATTTGAAAGAAAAAATGAAGCAGGCTAATGCCAGACCTCAGGGACTAGATATAACAAGCGGTGATATGGGATTTTCAACCAGTTTTGAAGATAATTATATACCAATAATTAGTAAGATTGAAAAACCACAAGCTATTGATAACCTGGAAGAAATACTGGAAGAGAGTGATGGAATAATGGTTGCCAGAGGCGACTTGGGAGTTGAAATGGATTTAGCAGAGGTGGCTTTATTGCAAAAAAAGATAATTAATATGTGTAGGCATCATATGAAGCCTGTAATTGTTGCCACACAAATGCTGCAAAGTATGATAGACAATCCTGTTCCCACACGAGCAGAAGTTTCTGATGTTGCAAATGCTATAATGGATGGTGCTGATGCTGTTATGCTTAGCGGTGAAACTGCTGTTGGAAATTATCCGGTTCATGCAGTTAAAATGATGGCCAGAGTTGCAGACAAAACTCAAAAATATCAGGTGGAACAATTTGGTTCGAAAGGGAACTTTATGCCCTATGAGGGCTTGCTTAGCAGAAAGGCCGCAATGGCAAGGGGAGTAGCAATGATGGCTAAAGATATGAAAGCAAAATTTATTGTTACCTGGACGCATTCGGGAGGTAGTTCGGTTTTCTTATCACAGCAAAAACTTCAAATACCAATAATTGCATGTGGCGAGAATAAAAAGAGACTGCAACAAATGTCAATTCTTTATAGCATAATGCCATTGTTTATGAAACAACCTAAGTCGGGAAGTAAATTTATTGCGGCTGTAAATCAGATGATTCTGAATAATGAATGGGCCAAAGAGGGTGATCCTATTATAATTGTTGCAAGTAGCCCTATTACAAGAAGAGGTGTAACCAATAGAGTAATACTCCATTATGTAGGGGAAAAGAATGAAGAAACTGAAAATTAATTCATATTTATAATTGAAAAACAAGGCTTACTGTAGTTGTTTTGATATTAGATTAATTACTTCTTGAATTAAGACCCTGATTATTAATATGCTATAATTTGTCATGTTCGTGTGTTATTTAGAATGATTCTATTATATTTGGTTTGACAAAACAAAAAAATCATTTAAATAATACATCCTTATGAAAAACAAAACTCGATATATCGTATTAGTTATGATATGCTTATGGAGTCTGCCAACAGTATTTGCAGATAATGATGAACAAAACTCATATCAGCCTGTGGATATATCCTCAGATGGAATTCCAGGCTTCACTTATCCTACTCCTGAATCAGTTATTGATGGATGGATTAATACAGGAAATACCGATAGTATTTATACACATGCATGGAATTTATGGATGTCAATAAATAAGAAAACCAATGAAGTATATGATGAAGATACTCTTTTGGTGTGGGAAACCTGGCATTCGCTGGAAGAAATTGTTGAAATGGTTCAGAATACTTCAAAAGGTTTTGATGTGGAAGGTCGCACAAGAGCGGCAATACAAATTCCACGTCAAATGTTGAAATTTGATCATCTTACTCTGGAAACTGCCGATGATACTATTTTCGAAAGTGTAAAGTATAGTCCTGCATCTGCAGAATATGCACTTATGAATAAGATATTTTTACAATCTACACTGGATTCGTTATATCAGGCAGGAGCCAAGATTGAATTTCCTGATGCGGCCATGAATATTAAGCCCGTATTTAAAATAATTGCTGACCACAACCTCGACGAGTCTGGATTGTTTCCTTTTAAAGCATGGACAGGTCCACCTGAATTAGATACAATTCCTTTTCCACAAAGTGATTGGAGCGGATGTGTTTATGTTGATCCACAGATGGGCAGTAGCAATGCAAATTCTGTTGACACTACTTGTGGTAATCCAGGACCGCAAAATACTTATTATTTAAACGATTTTATTTATTATCGAATAGATTCTACAAATGTTGCTTTTTTGTCAGAGACTTATGGGTTTCAATGTGAGCCTGGCGACTATGCAATTTTGGTTGGTATGCATATGACAACAAGAGAAATTACCCGTTGGACATGGGAGACGTTCTGGTGGACTCCCGATCCTATGGCACCTGCATTTCCCAGTTTACCGGAGAGCGTAAGTACACGTCCGGCTGGACTAACAGGAGCAGCGGCGCATTATGCTGTGAGTACTGCATATCAGATGGTTATTCCGGCACAACCCCTTACCGGAGGACTTAGTTATGGGGATGTACTATATTCATATAATCCTTATTTAGAGCCGCCTTTTGATGATAAAGTTCTGGATAATCATGATGAAGGTTATGCAGAAATTGAGCAGCCTGGAGGTCAGATTGTGGTGAATAAGGTTGGGATAAGAACAAATTGTATGAGTTGCCATGCTCAGGCACACTGGGCTCCAACCGGAACGCAGATTAGCGGACTTGGATATTTAGGAGATTCTTATGTTGATATGGGACAAGATATTCCAATGTGGCAGAATGCTCTTCAAGCAGACTTTGCCTGGAGTGTTGTTGATAATATTATTGATGATGTTACAGCAATAAAAGATATAAGTTCTCATGAGAAAACCTGGTCATTCTACCCTAATCCTGCCAATAATACTATCTATTTCAACATGATACAAAGGCCTCTTAATCCTGAGCTGAGAATATATAATCTTAGTGGACGGTTAATGAAGTCTAAACAAATTGATTCATATGAATCGTTTCAGATGAGTTTAGAAACATTTGCTCCAGGAATTTATTTGTTAAAGTTAGATGGACAAACACAAAAACTAATAGTACGATAGAATATTTAATGAATAAAAAAAATGCTGCTCCGTATTTCAGGGCAGCATTTTTTTATTTTCATTTTTTTCCTTTATGGAAAAGTTATTTAATTTTTAACAAACTTTTTAAGAGTATTATTAGTGCCATTATCTGCACCTATATAATACATTCCATTTGCAAATCCTGATAAGTCAACCTTTGTTTCTAATCCTGTAATATTAAATTCAGATATAATCTTGCCCAGAGCATTATAAACCTTAATGTTTACTGTCTCTTCATTTGTCGACAACCTGATATTTATTACATTGTTTGCTGGATTCGGATATAGAACCATATCAAAATCTGCAAGTTTAGTAGGTGCTGCTAATCCATTTCCAAAGTCTACAGTATAGTCTTCCACTTCACCATTCGAGAATGTCTCACATGCCGATGGTGCTCCACCGTTTTTCATTGTCACTCTCATGCGGCTTTGGCCTGATAAGCCTGATGGGATACTAATACTTCCACTTTCTGCAGATTTTTTATTGTTGGCTGTGAAAACCTGCTCACCAGCATCATCAAAGTCTCCATCGGCATTAAAGTCTATCCAAATTCTCCAGAACTCCCTTTGGTCTTTTCCCGTAAAAAATGGAGTTAAAATTATGTTATATGAATTACCCGGACTTAAACCAATTGTTTGTGATGTAAAATCTGAGTATAGGGATGCCCCTGAAGTATTAGAAAATGTTCCTATATCTACTTGTGCTATCCAATCCAAATCATTGCTGGTACTTTGCGATGCGCAATAAGTTCCAGTACCTCCACTTGTTACTGTAATATAATCTGTTACTGTTTTAGAGTCGGAACCCAAATTGTTTGTTGCAGTCAGGCTAACTGAGTAGGTGCCTTCCGTGTCATATAAAACACTTGGATTCTGGCCTGTACTTACTGAAGGCGTTCCCCCATTAAATGTCCAAACCCATGAAGTAGGATTGTTTAATGACTCATCAGTAAAGTCTACACTATTACCTACATTAATTGTAGTAGTGTTTGCTGAGAAATCAGCAATAGGTGCTTGAGGAACGGGGATATACATTATCAGTGTATAATCTTCTACTTCGCCATAAGTAAATTGTTCACATGCAGTTGGAGATGAGTTATATTGCATAGAAACTCTCATTCGGGTTTCTCCTGATAACCCTGATGGAATAGTAATTGTACCGTTTACACTTCCTTTTTTTCCATCAGCTATAAATACCTGTTCATTGCTATCAGTAAAATCTCCATCCTTATTATAGTCTATCCAAACACTCCAAAACTCTCTTCTCGATCTGTTGGAGAAGCCAGGTGCTAAATCTAAATTATAGGACATGCCACTTTCTACATTAATATTTGTTGAAGTATAGTCACCATAACCACCATCTGATCCTGAATTATTAGTAAAAGATCCCAAACTTACCGATTGTATCCATTCGGTTGATGAGTTTGATGCAGATGAAGAACAATAACTAATTACATATTCTGAAACATCAATATATGCTGTTTTTGTTTCTGTTGATGATCCTGCACTATTTGTTGCAGTGAGGCTAACATCATAAGTCCCAATTGTAGAGTATGTTACACTTGGGTTTTGTTCTGTACTAGTGGAAGGTGTTCCTCCGGGAAACGACCATGACCAGGATGTTGGATTGTTAGTTGAAAGATCTGTAAAACTTACCGTTTGGCCTTCCATAATTGCTGTTGGTGAGCCGGAAAAGTCAGCCACAGGTGTAACAATTACCGGTGGAGCAAATGTAAATGATGCAATTTGAGTTCTCCAACTCCAACCTCCATTAGAGTATTCTGTTGTATACCAAAAGGTTTGGTCGTCAGATGGGTCGACTGACATCATTGAATAATCACCCCATCTGTTAACTCCGGTTTGAGAACTGGAACCTTCAACAATACTTTCTTCCACAACATCTAATATTCCTGTTCCCGAATTTGCTGCCGTTTGACCAGCAAATCTTATGGAAGGATATGTAGAACTTCCGGAAACAGAGTATCCTATTCCAATATCACCATTTCCATTCATGGCTACACTTCCCATCCAACGATTATCACCATCTGCTGGGGCGAAAGTTCCTTGTTGATATATGTTCCATCCACTGCCATAATTCCTTAATTCATACCATCTAACACCTGCCTGTCCGCTACCGTTTGCGTTTACGGAGTGGTTAGTGAGCATTACCTCATAACTTCCAAAGTTACGATATTGTAATCTATACATTAAACGTGTAGAAAGGGGGTCGAGGGTTTGGGATGTTCCGGGTTGGTTTATGGTAATTCCGGAATATGAAAATGATTGTGTTGACAATGATTTTACAAGATTAACGCTGGAGTTTGAGGTTGTCACCCAATCGATGTCCGCTTCCCAAATCCTTAATAAATTACTACTCATATTCATAAGATAATTAGGAGTATTTGCAGCAGGTTGTGTTGCTCCGTCAGCATC
>PKTA01000051.1 GCA_002869365.1 Marinilabiliales bacterium
TGCCCCAGATGTTTTTTTGGTCGTACCATTTTGGTTTTTTTGTTGCGGTGGAGACGCAGTGAATTGCGTCTTTACAGCGATGAATCATTTTTTAATTCCCTGTATTTTAATCGTGCTTCACCTGAATACACACTGTCGGGATAATCTTTTAATAATTTTAAATACAATTCGATTGCCTTATCGGGATTATTTAATTTTAATCTGTTTATTTCCGCCTCCTCGAAAAGGGCATTATCGGCTTTTACACTATTTGGATATGTGCTTATCAACATAGCATAAAGCGAATCCGATTTATCGTAATCCCCACTTTGTGCCATCACTTTTGCCAGTTTATAATAGGCATATTCGGTGCTGGTTTCATTTACCGGGAAATCCAAAATTTTCTGTAAGTATATCTTTGCCGTATCGTACTGATTTCGGTATGCAAATAAATCTGCTTTTGCAAACAACTTTAAACTATAACCCAAAGTATCCTGCTCTAGAATTTTCTTTATAAAAATACTCAGCTCAATGGCATCGTTGGAAATTAATTTTGAGGTTGCTGATTTTAACACATCCAGGCGCGTTAACGACCAGTCGAATTCACCGGCATAATAAAATAATTTTGCATTTCTGAATTTGGCTTCATGTCCGATGGTTTCGTTTTTCATATCGCCTTCTATCTGCGAATATAAAAGGGAGGCATCCCAAATTTTATCCTGCAAAACCAATATGTCGGCCATCAATAATTTCAATTTACTTAAATCCTCAAGGTTGGAATATTTTATCTGCAAGGCAGGCTCCAATAATTTTTTTGCTCCTTCGTAATCGCCAAGTTTAAAGGCTGTTAAATATGCCAGCAAACGGGTAATATCGGAGGTTTGAGTGTTTACCCCAACTTTCTCCAGGGCTTTTTCACCGGTTTTTTTAAGATTCTTCCAGACTTTTATATCTATATTATTTTCATCAATTTCCTTTTCTACTAAAGCCTCATAATAGCCATTATAACTTTCAATATAAAAAGCCCCGTTTTTATGGTTGTCGATTAAATATTTATATGCTTTTGCTGACGATTCATAGTCTTTGTTGGAAAGAGAAATTTCTGCCACTTCCAAAAGGTAGCCCTCGGCATTGCCAAACCTTCTGTCGAGTGCCGCGGCCTGAATATATGCCATATCAAAATCTTTGTTTTGCATGGAATACCAAAGGAGAAACTCAGCAAACAATTCATTATCAGGAAAATCACGGGTTTTTAAAATCAACTCTTCCTTTAATGTTTTATTAAAATTGTCGTTTACATCGTAACGTAATAAAGTTTGAATACGGTTTTTTATCAATTGTAAATCCTGAGGATTAGTTTCCAGATGGTTCAGATAATATTCAAACATTTTATCATAGTCGCCTGTAAGTTGATAGGCATTTGCCAACTCCATTTCGTAGGAGCCATCGTTATTTTGGGCAGCCTCTTTGTATATACTAACTGCTGTTCCGTAATATCCTCTCATCTGCAAAGCAGAAGCCAGTTCTCTTACCTGAACCATATTGTCGGGAATATCTTTAGTAATTTTATCGAGGGTTGAGATAGCCTTTCTCTTATTGCCTTCCAAATCGTAAACATAAGCCAAATCCACTTTATAACGTACTTTACCGCTTATCTTGTTTTGCTTCTTTGCAAGCTTTTCTGCCTCCTTATAATTATTCAGTTTAATAAGGCAGTTGAAATAATAATTATAGTAATAATGTGCCTTATTTCTTTCATAAATCTGAGCAAATATTGCTGCCGCTTTTTCGAATTCGCCATTCCTATAATAACTAACAGCAAGGCGTTCATCGGCAATATTTCTTCCCTGATTTGGTCTGCTCTTTTGAAGCTGTATATTTTTTAATTGCTGAGAGAACACCTCTTCCCCATAGGGAGATAAAAATATTGCTAAACAAAAAACTATATACTTTATTAACTTCAAAATTATTTGTGTTTTAAACTGTTAATCAAACTATTAAACTCAGAATCCGATTTATTAAATTTGTCTTTAAATTTTAAAAGCCCTGAATGAAAAACTTCTGTTTTATCAGAAATCCTATGAACGGCCTTTTTTTCGATAGCAAAATTACTTTCAAATTCCTTCTCGTCGAGGTAGCCATTTCCAACATCCGACTTTAAATTTATGAGTTGCAATTTACAAAAAACCAGTTCTTCACCTAAAACAGGTCTTGCTTTCATAAACTCCTTTAAAGCCTCTTTTAGTATTTTATATTCTGCAAAAAGCGGCAGACTATCATTTATATTTAACTTTTTTAACTCTTCAATATTTTTATTTATCTCATCAAAACTATCATACATCCAAACTGTGTCAATTTCATGGAAAGATGCTTGTGAAACTTCTAAAACTTCTTCAAGTTCGGCTACCTTGTTTTCCGGTGATTTCCAACTTAAAGAGCCACATGATGAAAATATAAAGAGAAAAATAACGAAAGTTAATCTCCACATTGTTAATTGATTATATCGAAGCCGGTATAAGGAATTAATGCTTTTGGAATTTTTATTCCCTCGGCAGTTTGATTATTTTCCAGTAAGGCAGCAACAATTCTTGGCAAAGCCAAAGCACTACCGTTTAAGGTATGTGCCAATTGTGTTTTGCCGTCCTTATCTCTATAGCGCAACATCATGCGGTTTGCCTGAAAACTTTCGAAGTTGGAAACCGAACTAACTTCCAGCCATCTTTCCTGTGCTGCCGAATAAACTTCAAAGTCGAAGGTAAGGGCAGAAGCAAAACTAATGTCTCCGCCGCAAAGGCGTAAAATGCGGAAAGGTAATTCCAGTTTTCTCAATAAATTGGCAATATAATCTTTCATTTCTTCCAGAGTATCATATGATTTTTCCGGACTTTGAATTTGAACGATCTCAACTTTATCAAACTGATGTAATCTGTTTAAGCCTCTCACATCCTTACCGTAAGATCCTGCCTCACGACGGAAGCAATTGGAATAAGCCACATTTTTTATGGGAAAATCCTCCTCTTTCTGAATGGTATTTCTGTAAATATTTGTGATCGGAACTTCTGCAGTGGGAATTAAATACAAATTATCCTCAGTAGCATGATACATCTGTCCTTCCTTATCGGGAAGTTGTCCGGTACCATATCCCGAAGCCTCGTTAACCATTAAAGGCGGCTGGTATTCCAGATATCCGTTATTTATTGCTTCATCGAGGAAGAAATTTATGAGTGCTCTTTGCAAACGTGCTCCTTTTCCGCGATAGAAAGGAAAGCCGGCTCCACTAACTTTGCTTCCAAGGTCGAAATCGATGATTTGATATTTGTCGGTAAGTTCCCAGTGAGGAAGTTTACCATCCACCAGGTTTGGAAGTTCGCCTTCTTCGTAGGTAATTTCGTTATCAGTATCAGCCTTTCCAGTTGGAACTGATGGATGTGGAAGGTTAGGAATTTCGAGCAAAATCTTCTCAACATCTTTCTCTGCTTCCGACATTTGCTGTTCCAGATCTTTGGCTTTGGCTTTTAGTTCGGTGGATTTATTTCTGGCTTCTTCGGCTTTATCCTTTTGCCCTGTCTTAAAAAACTGACCAATTTCTTTCGACAATTGTTTGGAAACAGCAAGTGTATCGTCCAATTGTTTTTGTGCGCTTCTTCTTATCTCATCTGCATTAAGCAAATCATCAATCAGTTGAGCAGCATCGAAATTCTTTATTTTAAGGCGATCAACAACTTCCTGTTTATTGTCGCGTATGTATTTTATTTGGAGCATATTCTAATATTATTCCTGAAAATTAATTTGCAAATATACATAATCGGCAAGAGTGATGGCTTATGAAAATTTTATAAATGGGCAAAAAAAATCCCGATTCGCCAAAGGCAAACCGGGATATAGTTTAATCAAATTTTTTGTTAGTTATTTTCCACTTCTGGAGTAATAACACTAACGTATGATTTGTTATTTTTTCTCTTTTGGAATTCAACGATACCGTCGGTTAAAGCAAATAGAGTATGGTCTTTTCCCATCCCTACATTAACTCCCGGATTATGTGCTGTTCCCCTTTGGCGAACAATAATATTTCCTGCTATGGCGTTTTGACCGCCGTAAATTTTAACACCTAATCGTTTACTGTGTGATTCGCGTCCGTTATTGGAACTACCTGATGCTTTTTTATGAGCCATATCTTATAGTTTTTATAGGGATTAAACTGTTATTTTTTCAATTTTTATCTTACTTAAATACTGGCGGTGACCATTTGATTTTTGGTAACCTTTTCTTCTCTTCTTTTTGAAAACGATAACTTTATCGGCTTTCAAATGAGAAACGATTTTAGCATTTATATTGGCTCCTTCTATAACAGGAGTACCAATATTTACTTTTCCATTGTCGTCGAGCAACAATACCTTTTCAAACTTAACGTCAGCGCCAGGTTCGCCTTCCAATCTGTGTACATACACTTCTTGTCCTTCCTGAACTTTAAACTGCTGACCAGCTATTTCTACGATTGCGTACATTATTTTTTAAATATTAAAATTAAAATGCCTCCATTTTTGGAGGTGCAAAAATAGTAAAAAAAACTAATTAACAAACTTTTGTGAGTTTATTTTTTTCTTCTGCTAAAAAGTAGTTTAGAACTGATATTAAGATTTATACCTGGCTTGGCATTAACCAAAAATACTCCAAACAATATAAGCATAAACCATAAAACATATGAAAACTTAAACATCTCTCCGTCAAGAATTCCCCATGCAATGGCCACTACAGGTATTAAATAGGTTACCGAAGAGGCAAAAACGGGACTGCTGATTTTTATTAATTTATTAAATGCTATCAGGGCTAAACCTGTTCCAACAATAGATAATATTGATAAATACCCGAGGCCTTTTATTTTTTCAGGCTGCGAAATTATTTCGGGAACAGTATCCATAAATAATAATGTGAACATAAATAAAGGGAATCCCACAAGGAAAAAAGTGAGTACAGTTATACTTAAGGAGTCGAGATCTTTTAAATGCACCTTTATTATATTAACATTTATGGCATAACAGATAGTGGCAATAATTACCAGGGTTGAATACTTAAAGTTAATGTCGAATCCTCCGCTACTGTTTGCCATTATTAATCCAACCGCACCGCCTAGTCCTATTAATACTCCCAAGACATTATACCATCGAGTTTTGAGTTTGAAAAATAATATACCTATAATTAAGGTGAATAATGGGGTTAAGGAGTTTAGTGTTCCGGCCAACGAACTTCCGATATGTGTTTGGGCAGTTGCAAAAAGCCACGATGGCATTACACTTCCAATAATTCCGGCAATAAAAAGTATTAATCCTGTTTTAAAATTTATTTTTTTAATTTTTACAAAAACCAATGGCGACAGGAATAAAAAGGTAATAACTATTCTAAGAATTCCTACCTCATCGGAAGAAAAATACAATAGCGATCTCTTTATGAGAATGAACGAACTTCCCCATGTGAGCACTAATGCAAATAATATCAACCAACTTATAGCACCTTTCATTTTTTAGATCTTAGTAATTAGTCACTGGTCATTCTTTGCCCTCCGCAATAAAGTGAAGGAGGGAGTTATTGGTCATTGGTCATTTGTCATTTGTCATTATCCTTTTCCAACTCATAACTCATAACTAATAACTCACAACTCACAACTCATAACTCGCAACTCGCAACTCGCAACTCATAACTCGCAACTCGCAACTCACAACTCATAACTCATAACTCACAACTCACTCCCGGCAAATGTATAAGAATTAGCAATAAAATAAGTTTATTTATTAATCTTTGAATTAAAATATTAAAACTCTAACATCAAAATCTGAAATTTATAATTAATTTTGTGAAAGATAAAAACCAGATTTTTCGAATTTTACATATCTTTGTGGGTTAAACGCATCTCAAAAAAAGATTTTATCGATAATGATAGATGAAAGAATATTAATTGAGGGAATAAATAAGGGCGACAAACTTATCTTTGAAGAGGTTTATCGTGAATACTATATTCCTTTGTGTTATTATTGTTTGAGGTATGTTGAAACACTTGAAGATTCGGAAGAAATTGTTCAGGATTTATTTGTAAAAATTTGGGAAAAGCGCACCGAACTGGAAATAAACACTTCTATAAAAGCCTATTTATACCGCAGTGTTCAGAATTATGCACTAAATTATTTAAACAAGAAAAAAACGGAGGATAGATATTTGATGATTCATTCGCGTCAAATTCATGACGAATTTGATATTGACAGGAATGAACTGGTTGAAGAGGAATTACGATTATTACTAAAGCATGCAATTTTAAAGTTACCAGAAAAAAGACGACGTATTTTTGAGTTGAGCAGATTTGATGGAATGAAATACTCAAGAATTGCAGAAAAATTAAGCATTTCGGTGAAAACTGTTGAATCACAAATGACTAAGGCACTGAAATATTTAAGAATTGTGCTAAAAGATTATACGCCAATTATTGGTTTTATCTTGTTCATAAGCAATAAGTTTTGACGAAAATCAAAAAAAAAGAAAAAAAATATTTTTTAAAGTAAGGGTAAAACGAACTTTAACTGTCTAAGCGTATAGACAATATAAAATGAAAGAAGATTTTAACATACAATTGTTAGTTTCATACCTAACCGGAAATTGTTCCAAAGAGGAGCAAAAGCAGGTGGAGGCATGGCTTTCAGAATCACCTCAAAACAAGGCGATGCTGGAGGAATACCGCACTGTATGGGCATGTTCAGGATTGAATGATAGTGCATGTCTTATAAATATTGACAGAGCATGGGATGATTTTAAATCCAAGACCAACTTCGATCAGGCAGAAGAAGTAGAAACAAAAAGGTTTATTCCTGTTTACAGAAAAAGGTCCTTTATTTATAAAGCAGCAAGTATTGCAGCCATGTTTTTATTGGCAATAAGTATGGTTTTTGTGTTGAATAGTGAGAAAAAATCTCAAATGTTGAATTATACATCAACAGCAACATCTTCTCAAAACCCACTTATTCTTTCCGATGGAACCAAAATTACTTTTAACGATCAGTCGAGCCTTGATTATCCTGAAAATTTTGAAGGGAACTTTAGAAAGGTAGATTTTCATGGAGAAGCATTTTTCAATGTAAAAAGTAATCCTGAAAAACCAATGATAATTGCCTCTGAGAATGTTAGGGTTAAAATATTGGGAACGTCATTTAATCTTTGTAATGAAGATAATTCTGATATTATTACTGTGCATCTTGAAGAAGGAAAAGTATTGTTTTATTCAGTAGATGATAACGAGAATATATTACAGGAAATAACGCTTTTACCCGGTGAAGTTGGAGTTTATAATAAGAAAACTGCAACTATAACAAAGAATCAGTTTACCAACAGTAATTATAAGTCGTGGAAAACAGGCGCTCTTGACTTCGTGAACGCACCACTTAGTGAAGTTATCAAAACTTTAGAAAGAACCTACAACATAGAAGTTAATGTAAGTACTCCAATCGACTCTTATTTCCTAACAGCGCACTATAGCAACAAAAATCCAAGAAGTATTTTCGATTCCTTTGAAATGATTTTCGGTTTGAAAATCGAACAGCAAAATAAAAAAGTAAATATCAGTAAATAATTTATTTGATATTTCCAGCCAGATACTAAAGTCATTTTTATTTCCGTTTTCTTAGCAATTATAAGGTGTTCATCACTTTAGTTTTTTTGTATTTTAGCTAATGAAAATTGTAGTGAATTCTTACTGATGAGATTTAATTTGAAACGAAAAAGATTTTGTATCATAAGTAAAATATTTAATCCTGGATATTTATTCAGAATCAGTGTTTTATTTCTGATATATCTGGCGTCTTTTAGTTTTAATAATGGATTTAGCCAAACAAGTGAAAATAATCTAGTAAACTTTTCTGTAGATAATATACCCATCTCTTCAGCCTTATATCAACTTTCACTACAATGTGGTTATGATATTTCTTATGACGCTTCCGACTCATCACTTCAACAATTAATAAGCATTTCAGCCCGTGATGAACTTGCCCTGGATATTTACAGGAAGTTGCTTCAAAATACAAATCACTCTTTCAAACAAATTGATAATTTAATTGTAGTTTTTAGTCCGGGTGATAAAGTTGAGGATAGTTTGAATTCAGAGGATGAATCATCCTATTTATTGGCTGTAGAAAATTCAGTAATTCCTGATACTGTATTTATAAGCGATACAATTTTTCGAACAAAAACCGATACTCTTTTAATAACCCGAACTGATACTTTAAGAATTGTTGATACAGTATTTATTGTAAAACCTGGCAGGGATAAAATAAAACAGATAAAGAAAAATAACAACGAATTAATTACCAAAAAGGTGCCGAGAAAAAATGGCTGGTCGGGTGAATTTTTTGTTTCACCAATGGCATCAACTTTTTCTCTGAGTGAAGAGAACAGCCCTTTGAAATTTAGGAATTTTTCCATAGGCGCCGACCTGACGAAAATTATTGATAATCTTAATATTTCAGTCGGTATTAAGTTAAACCATTTTGCCGATAATTATAATAATGAATATCTCATTCAGGAGGGCGGATACTATCAAACTGATACCTTAGATATTTATTATACTATTCAGGATGCCGATACTTCCTGGTATTATGTTACCGATTCTAGTTGGTTGCCTGTTGATAACCATCAGTACAACTACAATATTAAAAACCGAATAGGATATTTTGACATTGGATTATCGGCAACCTATGATTTTTACAGCATTGGTAAGTCCAGAATATTTGCCGGTTTAGGGTTAAATAGTGGCTTCTTAATTTATCGTTCGGGTACTGCCATTAGAAATAAAGATACAGAACCCCAGGGAGTTAACTTTGCAGATTTGGAATTTGATAATGTTGTTTTTTCTGCTCAGGCAAAAATTGGTTTGAAATATCAGATAAACAAAATTGTAGATTTTAAAACGGAATTATATTATTTCCAAAGTTTTGATGATGCTGTTTCCAATTTTCCCTATAATAACAAACTAAATGGTGTTGGACTAAAATTTGCTTTACTTTACTACTTCTAGTTAAAAATAAATGATTTTAAATTTCTCCTATATATTAAACAATAAAATAGTAAAAACTGCCTTCAGGTCGGTTACATTATTTATTATATTAAGTTTTTCGGTTTCTCAGCTTAAAGCTGATGTAATAGAGGTAGGAGGTATTGTTGCCACCGACCAACACTGGACAAGTGGTAATACTTATATTGTAACGCAAGACCTGATTGTAACGAATAATTTAAATTTGATAATCGATGCAGGTGTAATAGTAAAAGTTGAATTTGGAAGAGGTATTACTATCGAAAATGCCAATATTGAGGTAAATGGAGAACTTAACGATACTGTTTACTTTTCCCCAAATTATACTTTTCCGGGATCTACATGGTATTGGAAAGGAATTGAAATAAAAAATATTACCCAGGATAATGATGTTAGGATAGAATATGCCAGTATTTACAAAGCCGAAATTGCAATAGGTATAGAAAATAGCACAGGTATTAATATCAGAAATTCTTATATTTTCAATAGCCGAAATTATGGCATTCAATTAATGGGAACAAGTTCTTCAAAAGTAAAGAATTGCAGAATAACAAACAGTTCTGTAGGAATAGAAATTTCTGCTGCAGTATTTGAAAGATCTGCTAACAACATAATCAGCAATTGCATATTAAGTAATAAGAATTTTAATATCTATATATTACGGGAGGCAGGCGGAGTGATTAAAAATAATGTTGTTACTAAAAATATTATTAGTTCAGGATCTGCAGGAGTTTGGATTGTAAATAATGGCTTAAGTACAAGTTCCGTAAATACGATATCAGAAAATGTAATTTTTAATAATAGAGAAGAACCAGGATACGGTATTTATATCGACTACGATTCTACTCAAATTTTAAATAATATTATCTGGGATAATAATATCGCTTTGGATTTCCACGGAAAGGGAAAATATTCAATGGTATCTAAAAATAGTTTCTATAAAAACAGAAGGACTATTGTTATAGGACAGGGATCGGAAAGTAATATTTTTAAAAATAATACACTGTCGGAGAATACCAGTGAGTATATAAAAATCTGGGAAACCCAAAATGTTATTTGTTCCGACAATAATATTTTGCATTATGGTGATTTGCAGAATATTGTAATAAACTTTACTGATTCTGACCTGGATATTTCAGATAACTACTGGGGAACAAATTCAGAGGAAAAAATAAAGGATTTGATATATGATAACGATGATAGTCCTTTATATGGTAAATTAAATTACTTGCCCTTAAAACCAATGATAGATACTGCAAGCCCGGTATCACCTGTCTTTAATGTAAAAAAACAAAAAGTTGATAACAACCTAAAAATATCATGGAACTCTAACCAGGAAAGTGATTTGAAATCTTACAGGCTTTATTTTGGAGAATTTAAAGACTATAGTTTTTCAAGTTATATGGACAACATATCAGACACAGTCATTATCTTGCCTCAAAATTTTGATATAGAAGATGATATAGCCATTACAGCTATCGATTCAATGGCATCGAGTATTTATCAGTTAGATGGTCATGAAAGTCCGTTTGCCTTTGCTGTTGCTTATCCTTATGCCGGAACTGATACAACAATATGTAACGATATAAATGCATTTGACATTGTTAGTAGTTCTGTACCATTTGAGTATGACCAATTATTTTGGGAAGCCAATGGAGATGGGAATTTTAATAATATAAATTTAATTGCCCCACAATATTATTTTGGCAATAACGACTTTGAAAATGGTGAAGTAATTTTAACCATTAACGTATTATCTGATAACAAAATTTATAAAGACAGTCTGAAAATAAATATCCTTAAATATCCAATTGCTTTTGCAGGAAATGATACAATCATTTTACGGGATGATGATTATTATTGTATTAATTCTTATGCTGAAAATTATGATAGTATCAATTGGGTAAGTTTGGGTGATGGAGTATTTGATACGATATCAAGTGTGAATCCGATTTATACCCCCGGTATTAACGACAATGAAAATGCTGAGGTTTCTCTTTTAATGAATGCCTATTCCAGATGTGGAGTAGAAACCGATACGGTTAAAATCATAATTGAACCCTATTATTCCATGCAGGGAAGGCTATTCGACTATATGCAACAGCCCTATCCAGGTAATGTTGTTGCCATGCGAATCGAATCTGATCAAACTGCCAGAGCATATCAAATGCAAAGTGTTAGTACTGATGGAAATTTTGAGTTTGCCAAACTTAGAGGAGGTAAGTATTATTTATATGCTGTGCCCGATACTAATAATTATGAAAATGCTGTCCCTACTTATTATCCAAATAAATTAAAATGGAATAATGCACACTCAATCAACCTTTATTTAAATACTTATGATCTTGATGTTATTGTTCAAAGTTTTGATTTTGAATTGCCCATTGGCGAAGCATCTATATCAGGTCATGTAAATAGTACGATAGAAAAAAACTATAATCCTGAAATCTATTGTGAACCATGGTTTGGCGATAATATGCAAACTTTCTGTAGCGAAGGGTCTTCAAATATAACTGTTTTTTTATATAATAGCGATAGAAGTAAATTATTGGATTATACTTTAAGCGACTGGCAAGGGAATTTTTATTTTAATGAACTTCCTTATGGAAATTATGTATTAACCGCCGAAAAAGCTGCTTATAATTGCTTTCCTTCTGAAGTGATAAATTTAAACCCGGAAAATAAAATTAAAGACGACTTATTATTAGAATTTTCGAATCAGAATATTACTTTCAAATCAGTAAATGAAACTGAATTTGGTGATGATTTAATAATTTACCCTAATCCCGTAGTTGACAAAATAAATATTATATCGAATGAAGAAATTATCCAGATAATTTTGTTTGATAGAAATGGAAAAATAATCTTAAAAAATGTACCCCAAAACCAATCCATGGCTGTAATAGATTCGCAATCTTATGACAGCGGAGTGTACTTTTTAAATGTTAAAACCCTCAGTAGTAATTATATGAAAAAAGTCATAATCTTGTAATTCTAATATTATTTTTTTAGTTTTGTTCTCTTAATTAAGTATTAAGGTACTTATTCAGCATCTTGATATTTATTTTTTTATTTTTAAAAACGAATATAATTCATTGATTAATAATTAATTATTTTAAATCTTTTGCTTATGAAAAAAGTTACAAAAATTGTAACGTTGATGATGGCAATATTGCTTTCATCGACAGTAATTTTTGCTCAGGGTTATGGGATTTCCGAACAGGAAAAAAACTATAACAAACAACAAGAGCTCAAATTACAAACACAACATGGCCCTACAGAGGTTGTGCCTGCTTCAAGGGAGGTAACAGCCACGGGTGACGACTGCTCTGATCCTATCGTGATCACTGCAGGAGCAATTCCTTACACATATACAGACTTAGGTCAGTATACTTGTGGACGAGGAAATAATTACAGTGCTACTGACCTAGGTTCTTATGATGGTGGTGAAGACATCATCTATGAATTAGTTATCAGTAATACTGCCACTGTTTCTATTGATATGGATCCTAGTGGAACAACATGGACAGGTTTAGGCCTTTTCACAAGTTGTCCATCTACTGGTAACTCAGTATCAGTTGTTACAGGTTCTAGCGGAACCACCGTTAAGAATATTACCACAACACTTGATCCTGGTACTTACTATATTATGGTTGATACATGGCCAAGCCCAAATTGTATTTCAAGTTTCGACCTTACAGTAAATACCTTAGCTCCACCACCGGAGCCGGATCCAATTGCAGTTTTCCCTTATATGGAAGATTTTGAAAGTGGTAGTTTCCCTTCAACAATGGTACCTGAAACTGCTTCAGGATGTGATCTTACATACGAATCATATGCAGCAGCCGATGGATCAACATATGGCTTAGCTTTCGAAGGTAATACATCAACAGGTTGGGGTTCTACTCCATCTAACCCTACTGATGCTTTTGCAAAATCTGATCATGTGGCTAAACTTAAAATGAAGGTGCAGCCTACCGGCGAGCCAGGACTTTTAACTCTACAATTTGATTTTAGACAGAACTATTCATTTAATGCAAATTACGAATGGTTCAGAGTTACTGTTGATGGAACACCAATTCCAGATGTTGATGGTAATTTATATCATCAAGCTTCTTCTCAAAGTTCTGATCCATGGGGAATATTAACATATGATTTATCTCCTTATCAAGGATCTACTTTTGATCTTGTTATAGAAAACTCTGGAAAATACTACTACAATTATTATGGTGGTGGTGATGTTGGAATGGTTGATAATGTAGAATTATACTACTTAACCATTGGAGATATTGAAGGATATGTATATAATACTTCTGGCAACCCAATTCAGGGAGCTTCAGTTCAGATAGAAGGAGTTACAGGAGTAACATCTGATGCAACAGGATATTACTCAATGCCAAATTTAATGACCGGAGACTATGATTTATATTGTGTAGCTCCAGGATATAGTTATGAAATGGCCTCAGTAACTGTTGTAGCAGGAGTTGTTACACAGCAGGATTTCTATCTTGGTACA
>PKTA01000167.1 GCA_002869365.1 Marinilabiliales bacterium
ATTACTAATTTAAAGGATAAGATGATAGAGTGCAATTTAAGAAATCCTACTTTTGCATAATGCAGAAGGCAGCATCCCGGTATACTAATATTAAGGCATCAAAGATTTTCTTTGTTTTAGCTTTGCTAATGCTTGTATCTGTAAATGTAAATTCCCAGGTTAATTACGAAAACTTCCTAAATCTTGGCCAAGTTAAAATCCAAAAAGAGGATTATGTTGGTGCTGTAACAGATTTAAATACAGCAATATATGCCAATAAGAAAGGTTTTAAAGCATATTTTTTGAGAGGAGTTGCCAAGTATAATTTGGGAGATTTTAAGGGTGCTGAAATGGACTTTTCGTCAACCATTAGTTTGCATCCACTTTATGTGAGAGCATATTTTTATAGAGGAATTAGTCGCGACAGATTATATGAATATTCAAATGCCTTAAGAGATTTTGATTATGCTCTGGAAATTGATCCCTTTAGTCCTGAGGCTTTCGCCGCCCGTGGAGACACTAAGATGCATTTAAATGATTATAAAGGTGCGGTTAGTGATTATACTTCAGCCATCGAACTTAATAAGAATTTAGCACCAGCATATCTTAACAGAGGAATAGCCAGACATTTTTTAAAACAAAACAAAGAAGCCCTAAACGATCTGGATAAAGCAATAAAATTGGATTATTATAATATAGAAGGTTGGTTGAAACGAGGTATGGTAAAGTATGAAATTGATAGTTTGCATGCTGCTTTAAGCGACTTCAATCAGGTAATTAAATTTGACAACAATAATCCTTTTGCATATTTTCAAAGAGGATTAACTTTTTTAAAACTTGTTGATACTGTTTCAACACTAAGAGATTATCAAAAGGTTGTTGAGATGGAGCCCAATAATGCTTTAACTCATTATAATATTGCGATAATAAAGTCGCAGCAAAAGAAATATAAGGACGCCCTGGAGGCTTATACTACAGTAATTGGTATAAACCCACGAAATGTTTATTCTTATTATAATCGTGGAATTATCAATTATTTAATGGATGATTATAAGGCTGCTGAAAAAGATTTTACTAGCGCTATAGAAATTTTTCCTGATTTTGCCGGAGCATATATCAACAGATCGGATACGAGAAGAAAATTAGGAAAGGACCGACTAGCCAAAGAAGATGAAGCCATTGCTAAAAAAATAATTGCCATGATAAATAATGGTGCCAGCAACTGGGCTCTTCTTTACCGTAGGTACGGCGACTCCACTTACTTTGATAAAATTATGGAGTTTGAAGCCGATTTTGTTGGTGGAAATATGAAAAAAGGCCGGGTTCAGTTTGAGCGTGTTAACATAAAACCAAAACCAAATTTCTTTTTAGTATATGCTTTTGAATTACCCGATAGTTTAAATATGAACTATGGAAATTATGAATATGTGGATGAAGGAATAGCCAGTTTTAACGCTCAAAATAAGTTGGGGATAAAATTATTTTATACAACACGACAATGGCCTGTGAGTAAAGAAAAGGCAAGAGATGAACTTCATAAAATAGATACAACTATTCTAATCACCGGGGATACTGCTGCTGCTTATTTTATGAAAGGGGTGATAAACAGCACCTTACAGAATTATGCTACAGCAATGGAATCCTACGATAATAGCATAGAAAAGGATAAAAATATTGCTTACGCCTATTTGAACAGAGGAGCTACACGCTATGAGTTGGATGAATTTATCTATGCAGAAAAGGAGTTTACGAATTCCATAAATATTAGTAGAGACGATCCGGATAAAGTAAAAAACGAAAATCCTCCTGCCCATGATGAAACTCTGGAAGATTTTGATAAAGCCATAAATTTAAACAGAGGTTTACCTTTTGCATTTTATAACCGGGCCAATGTAAAAGTTCGTCAACAGAGATATCAAAGGGCGATTGATGATTACTCCATGGCCATAAAACTGGAACCTAAACTTGCCGAAGCCTATTTTAATCGTGCTTTGGTTTTGCTTTTCCTCGACGAAACTAAGTTAGCCTGCTCCGATTTGAGTAATGCCGGCGAACTGGGACTGGAAGAGTCGTATAATATTATTAAGAGATACTGTAATAAGTAGTTATGAGTTCATAGAGTTATGAGTTATGAGTTATGAGTTATGAATGGAGAACTGGAGAAATGGAGAAATGGAGAAATGGAGAAATGGAGAAATGGAGAAATGGAGAAATGGA
>PKTA01000001.1 GCA_002869365.1 Marinilabiliales bacterium
CCAAATGTTGTTGCCCCTTCACCACTTATATTCGACGATGGTAAAATATTTATGACAGCCGGCTATGGGGCAGGATCAATTTTATTTAAAGTTGAAGAAAATAATGGCGAATACACGGTAAAGATTCTGCAACAATTTAAGCCCAAAGAAGGTCTGGCATCGGAACAACAAACGCCGCTTTCATACAAGGGATATGTTTTTGGCATTCTTCCAAAGGATGCAGGTAATTTAAGAAATCAGTTTGTTTGTTGTAAACCCGATGATTGTAAAGATATTTTATGGACAAGTGGAAAATCGGAACGATTTGGCTTAGGACCATATATTATTGCCGATGGTAAATTCTTTATTCTAAATGATGATGGAACTTTAACTATCGCAAAAGCATCTACAAAAGAGTTTATCACTCTCGACAAGAAACGAATCCTGCAGGGGCATGATGCATGGGGCCCAATCGCAATTGCCGATGGAAAGTTGTTGATGAGAGATTCAAAACAAATGGTATGTATTGATATTCAAGACTATGGAAAAAAATAAAATAATAATAGGGATTGCCATACTTGTAATACTTGCAGTGGTAGGATTTATGGCTGCAGATTTCTTTATGGGATTTGATAAACCAGAGAAAAATGTGTACGAATTCAATTTGGACGATTTTACTAGTGTTGATTCTTCACTTGTAAATTATACTGAAGTTCAGGATTTCAAACCAGATGTTGAGAAGATGAAAGCAGTGGATGTTGATCAGGATGATAATATCTATGTGGCTGGAAAAGATAAGATTCTTATTTATGATAAAGATGCTAATCTGTTAAAACAGATAAATACTGGCGCTGAGGCATTAAGTATGAAGGTGAGTGATAGTAAGGAAATTTATTTAGGAACCAGAGATCATATAGAAATATGGAATTCCGAAGGTGACAAAAAGGATTCATGGGAAGTGCGAAATGATAAAGTTGTTATAACTAGTATTGCTTTGGCAGACAGTTCAGTATTTGTTGCTGACGCAGGTAATAAAATTGTATATCATTATGATTTGTATGGAAATTTTATCAATGAAATAGGAAGGAAGGATTCCATAAAAGGTATTCAGGGGTTCGTTTTACCAAGTCCTTACTTTGATGTTGCCATTGGTCGTGATAATGAGTTATGGGTTGTAAATTCAGGAAGGCATCAGTTTGAAGCCTACGATAAGTATGGAAATCTAAAATCTTCCTGGAAAAAAACATCTATGAATCTGGATGGTTTTAGTGGATGCTGTAATCCTTCAAACATGGCAATTTTACCCAATGGATCTTTTGTTACAACTGAAAAGGGTATAGTGAGAATAAAAGTTCATAAACCCTCGGGAGAATTTGAAAGTGTAGTCGCAACACCTGGGCAATTCGATAAGGGAACCAGGGGGCTTGATATTGCAATCGATTCAGAAAACAGAGTAATTGTTTTAGATCCCATGAGAGGTTTAATCAGGATTTTTCAAAATGATAATAAGTAAATTGGACAATATGCAATCACGGAGAGAATTCATAAATAAATCGCTTAGAATTGCTGGTATGGCAGTATTAATGGGAGGTAGTGGCTATCTCTTATTTCGTGAGGAATCGGAGGAGGCATGTGATTTTGATTTTGTCTGCAAGAATTGCAAAAAAAATAAGGAATGTAAATTGCCTGAGGCGAAAACGTTTAATGGAAATAATAAACTAAAAAGTAATTGCTAATACATATACACAGCTTTATGTGCAATTTGTTTTTGCTGTTCAAGGCAGAACAAATAGTATTCCGCGGGAACATTCTGAGGAATTGCATAAATATATTACTGGAATTATTCAAAATAAAGGCCATAAAGTTCTGGCAATTAATCCAATGCCTAATCACATACACATATTTATTGGTAAAAAGCCAACAGTAAGTGAGTCGGATTTGGTGAGAGATATTAAAACAAATTCAACAAAATTTATAAATGACAGAAAATGGGCTTATGGTCAATTTCGTTGGCAGGAAGGATTTGGAGCATTTTCCTATGCAAATTCTCAAATTGATTATGTAGTAAAATACATATTAAATCAGGAAGAACATCATAAGAAAAAAACGTTTAAAGAAGAGTATCTGGAATTTTTAAAAGAGTTTAAGGTGGATTATAAAACAGAATATTTGTTTGATTTTGACGAATAACATATTGCCCCTCTGGGGC
>PKTA01000179.1 GCA_002869365.1 Marinilabiliales bacterium
AGAACACCTGACCTTAACACATTCTAATTCAAAAATTAATGGACAAGAAAAAAATAAATGGTATGAATACTCTTTATAAATATTTGATTGCATTTTTAATTATAGCAACCATAAGTCCTGCTTTTGCAGGAAATAAAGACCGTTCAGGTCAGGCAGGAGCTTCTGAGTTGTTAATTAACCCCTGGGCAAGAAGCAGCGGTTGGGGTAATGCTAACATGGCTAAAGTTAGAGGACTAGAAGCCATGTGGGGCAACGTAGCCGGAACTGCTTTTACAAAAAAAACACAATTGATTTTTTCGCGAACCCAATGGTTAAAAGGAACAGGTACTGATATCTTTGCCTTCGGTTTAACTCAAAGAGTTGGCGAATCAGGAGTAATTGGACTTCAGGTTATGTCGATGAGTTTTGGTGAAATTATGGTAACAACCGGCGACAGCCCCGATGGAGGTTTGGGAACTTACAAACCAGGTTTGATGAACTTTGCAGTTTCATACGCTAAAGCATTCTCAAACTCAATATATGGTGGTATAGTTGTTAAATTTATCTCCGAGTCAATTTCCGACGTAAATGCTTTCGGAATGGCTATTGATGCAGGTATTCAATATGTTACCGGAGAAAATGACCAAATGGCTTTTGGTGTAGCATTGAAAAATGTAGGACCACAAATGAGATTCTCAGGCGACGGACTTTCGTTTAAGGATATTATTACAATGAAAGGTATCGATCAGGGTTATACTTTTAACCAAAGATCTCAGGCCTACGAAATTCCTACTATGTTAACTATTGGCGCTGCCTACGATTTCCTTTTTGGTGGTGATTATAGTATGACAATAGCTGGTACATTTATTTCAAATTCATTCTCAAAAGACCAATTCGCATTTGGCTTGGAAGGAAATCTTAAAAATTACGTCCTCCTTCGCGCCGGATATACTTATGAGCAAGGAATTTGGGATAATATAGAAACTCCTGAGAATACTAACCTCAATAGCGGGTTAAGTTTAGGAGCCAGTATTCAGGTACCAATTAATAAAGAAAAAGGAACAAGTTTTGGTATAGATTATTCTTACAGAGAGACTGTTAGTTTTAATGGAAATCATAGTCTTGGAATAGTCTTAAATTTCTAAAAAATTTAAATAAGGAAAGATATTCTTTTTATCTTTGCCGCTTCATTAAGAGACCTTTAAGTTATTTTAAGGGTCTCTTAAGTTATTATATGGACTTAAATAAATTGAAAATATGAATTCGAAATACTTTACCGAAGAAGGATTAAAAAAACTCAAAGATGAGTTAGATCAGCTGGAAAGAGTTGAAAGACCTTCAATTTCGAAACAAATTGCAGAAGCTCGTGATAAAGGTGATTTGTCGGAAAATGCTGAATACGATGCTGCAAAAGAAGCTCAAGGTATGCTGGAAATGAAAATATCTAAATTAAAAGATATTATAAGCAAAGCCAGAATAATCGATGAATCGAAAATGGATAGCAGTAAAGCATATATACTTTCTACCGTTACCATTAAGAACTTGAAAAATAATCAACAAATGAAATACACATTGGTTCCTGAAAAAGAAGCCAATATAAGAGAAGGTAAACTTTCGGTTGATTCTCCAATTGCAAAAGGACTCCTGGGCAAAACCGTTGGTGAGCAAGTGGAGATTACTGTTCCTGCTGGTCAGATACAGTTTGAAATTATTGAAATAACACGATAAGAATATTAAAGACTCAAAATATTGACCGTCTTGCCTGAGGCAAGGCGGTTTTTTTATTGCCACTCCGTTTGTATTTATGAGGAAGAATAATAACTTTGTGATAAAAAATTATGGCCTCAATATTTACTAAAATTATTAAGGGTGAAATACCGTCCTACAAAATTGCAGAAAACGAAAATTATTATGCATTTTTGGATATTAACCCCCTTGCTAAAGGACATACTCTGGTAATTCCTAAAAATGAAACTGATTATATTTTTAATATAGAAGATGAAGAATACAAGGGCCTTTTTGCTTTTGCTAAGAAAGTGGGAATAGCTGTAGAAAAAGTAATTCCTTGTAAAAGAATTGGAATTACCGTAATAGGATTAGAAGTACCTCATGCTCACATTCATATAATACCAATCAATTCTATTTATGATATGGATTTTAAACAGCCAAAACTAAAATTCAGCAATGAGGAATTTATCAGAATTGCCTCTGATATTAAATCAGAATATGAAAAATTATAAATTCTAATTAACTTAATACTTAAGTTTATCAATTTTTAATTACAATTTAATGAAATACTTTTTGGGATTGATTATTGGCATTTGCTTTTCAATAAGCAGTTTGTCGCAAACAAATATGAATACAACTGCGGAATCAAGTAATTATGCCTTGACTTCCACCTATGCAGACGTGATGAACTTTGTAGATGTATTAGAAAAAGGTTCTGATATATTAAGAACAGAAACTATTGCCAAAACTATCGAGGGCAGAGATATCAAAATAATGATAATCGCTAATCCAATGGTTAATTCTTATAAAGAAGCCTTAAAAGATGATAGAATAACCGTTTATATCCAAGCAAACATACATGCAGGAGAAGTAGAAGGAAAAGAAGCAACACAAATGCTTGCAAGATATCTTGTTAATAAGCCCGATTCAGAAATTCTAAAAAATTGTATTGTTATTATAAACCCTATATTAAATGCCGACGGTAATGAAAAATTCAGCACAAAAAACAGAACAAACCAGAATGGACCGGCAAGTGTTGGAGTTAGGTATAACGGACAAAATCTAGATTTAAATCGTGATGGAATAAAACTGGAGACTCCTGAAGTAAGAGGAGTTTTAAATAATGTATTAAACACCTGGGATCCTTCAATATTTGTTGATTGTCATACTACCAACGGTTCTTACCATAAAGAACCTGTTACGTTTACCTGGATGATGAATCCAAATGCCGACAGAGATTTGATAAACTATATGCGGGATAAAATGATGCCAAAAGTTCATAAAGAACTTCTCACTAAATATGATGTGGAAAATGTTTTTTATGGTGAATTTATCGACAGACTTAATATTGATAAAGGTTGGATTTCTTATGCAAGCGAGCCAAGATATCTTGTTAATTATGTGGGTGTAAGAAACCGATTGGCAATTTTAAATGAAAACTATGTTTATGCCGATTTTCAAACCAGAGTAATTGGTAATTATCTTCTTCTAAGAAGTATACTAGATTATGCATCTGCTAATGCACAGGAAATTAAAACTAATATTAAACTTGCCGACGAACGAACAATAGCCAGAGGAGAAAACAATTTAGTTACCGATTCATTTGCCATAGAATTCAAAGTATATCCAACCCCTGAAAAAATTTTTATAAAAGCCTTTGAGGCAGATACAATCCCGGGGATTAGAGGATATTGGAGATACAAACAAAGCGACAGACAAAGAGATGTAACTGTTGACTATTATGCCGATTATTTTCCTACAAAAAGTATTCGATTACCTTATGCATACATTATTGATGTAACCGACAAAGATATTATAGATAACATCAAAACACATGGAATTAAAATAGATCATCTAAAAAATGATATAGAGGTGGCGGTGGAACAATTTACTTTTTCTGGTATTAAACCAAATAACAGGCTAAACCAAGGTCATTATACGAATAACATTAATGGAAATTTTGAACTTGTAAACAAGGAGTTTCAAAAGGGTACTATCATTATAAAAACGTCACAACCTCTGGGATGGCTGGTAGCATACTTATTGGAACCTCAAACTAATGATGGCTTATTGTACTGGAATTATTTTGATAAATATCTGGCACCACAATGGGGAGGAAATTTTTACCCCTACCCTGTTTACCGCTTGATGGATAAGTCGGAATTAGATTAGTAAAACTTAGTAGGCTCTGTCTTTTACACCTTCAATATAGTTTATAAACGACTGGTTTACAACCCTATTTCCGCCTGGCGTAGGATAATTTCCTGTAAAATACCAATCGCCTTTATGATTTGGAATTGCTGCATGTAAATCCTCAATGGTTTGGTAAATTACCGTAACCTTCGATTTGATTTCTCTGGTTGTAACCAATTCGGCAATTTTGTTGGATATTTGTTCTGCAGTAAAAGGCTTATAAATGAGTTTTACATAATTTACAATTTCTTCTTTTGGAAGTTTTTGCTGAGCCTTACATTTTGCGTAAACCGTGTTTATTACGTCTTCTTGATGCGTGTCTTTTAGCAAACCAATGGCTGCCCTAAAGGCTATAAAGTCTCCTAGACGGGCCATATCAATGCCATAGCAATCGGGATATCTGATTTGTGGGGCAGAAGAGACAACAATAATTCTTTTAGGCTCTAATCTGTCAAGAATGCGTATGATACTTTCCTTTAAAGTTGTTCCTCTTACAATGGAATCATCAAGTACAACTAAGGAATCAACATTTCTTCTTACAACCCCATAAGTAACATCATAAACGTGGGCAACAAGACTATCTCTCTGGTTATCAGCAGTTATAAAAGTCCTGAGCTTAGCATCCTTTACGGCTATCGATTCAACCCTTGGACGGATACTTAGCAATTTTTTTAACTCTTCATCAGTTAGTTTCCCTCCTGACATTTTTATTTTTTCTCCTATGGCCTCAGCAGAATATGAATTCATTTTGTCAACTAATCCCTGAAATGCTACTGAAGCAGTATTAGGAATAAATGAAAATACAGTATTCTCTATATCATAATTTATTTCCTTCAAAATGGTTGGGCCAAGTAAATAGCCTAATTTTTTTCTTTCGGCATAAATATCTTTATCGGTACCTCTTGAAAAATAAATTCTCTCAAAAGAGCATGGCTTTATTGGCTTGGGCTCACAGAACCTGTTCATTTGAACTTCGCCTGATTTCTTTATAACAAGAGCATTACCAGGTTCTAGTTCCTTTATTTGATCAACTTGTAAATTAAAGGCTGTTTGAATAACAGGACGTTCTGAAGCCGCAACAATAATTTCATCATCCATATAATAAAAAGCAGGGCGTATGCCCGATGGATCACGCATTACAAAAGCATCTCCATGTCCAAGTAAACCGCCTATAACATATCCTCCATCCCAGCGTTTTGCCGAATCTTTTAATATTTTTAAAATATCTATCTGATTGCTGATAAGCTCTGTGGTCTCAACTTTAGTATAGCCTTCCTCTTTGAACTGACGGTATAACTTTTCATTTTCTTCATCCAAAAAATGACCAATCTTCTCCATGACAGTAACTGTATCGGAAGTTTCAACAGGATACTGACCAAGTTCCACAAGAGTGTCGAACAATTCATCATTATTTGTCATATTGAAATTACCTGCCAAAACAAGACTTCTTGTTTTCCAGTTATTCTTACGGGTCATGGGATGCAAATTCTTCAAGCCATTTCCTCCGAAGGTTCCGTATCTAAGGTGGCCTAAAAACAATTCACCAGTAAAATCAATATTATTTTTTAACCAGTTTACATCATTTAAACGCTTTGGATTTTCCATCCGTACCTCATTAAATTTACTGTAAACCTTATTAAATAAGTCTTTAATCGGACCTTCACTATTCGATCGCTGTCTGTTAATATATTTCTGGCCAGGCGGAAGATCAAATTTCACTTCAGCTATGCCAACTCCATCCTGCCCTCTGTTATGCTGTTTTTGGAGTAGCAAATGAAGTTTCTGAAGTCCGTAAATTGAAGTACCATATTTGCCAAGATAATACTCAAGAGGTTTTAACAGCCTTACTAAGGCAATACCACATTCATGTTTAATTTGGTCGCTCATTGGTATTGAGGAATGATTATTTTTGTGTAATTGAAAACATTGCAAAATTAAATAAAAAGATCATGCGAATACGACTTGCAACAGAAGATGATAAATATATCATAACTAACTTCCAGGTAAAAATGGCAAAAGAAACTGAAGACATTGATTTAGACCCTGATATAGTTGAAAATGGCGTAATGTCGGTTTTCCAGGATTCACATAAGGGAAAGTATCTGGTGGCAGTTAATAACGAGCAGATAATAGCCTCTCTATTATTAACTTACGAGTGGAGCGACTGGAGAAATGCAGTTGTTTTATGGATACAGTCTGTATACGTTTTACCTGAATTTCGAGGTAAAGGTATTTTTAGACTGCTTTATGATTATGTACAAAACATCGCAAAAGAAGATGATAACGTAAGTGGAATTCGGCTTTACGTAGATAAGACAAATACAAATGCAATGAAAGTATATTCGGCCATTGGCATGAATGGAGAACATTACAATGTTTTTGAATGGATGAAATAACGCAGAGATGCAATTTATTACTTCTCTACCCCAACAATAAAAGACAAAATAATTACAGCAAAAAAATTAAATTTGTATTCAAAATAAAATCAAAATAAAATGATAAAATTTTCGACATTAATAGCAATAATCTGTTTACCATTTTTTACAATTGCACAAACTGCCGACAAATCAGATTGGGCTGGTGGTTACCCTGAGGGATGTACTTCCATAACAGTTGGTAAAGCGGCATCTTTTGATGGATCTGTAATGACCTCTCATACTGATGACAGTCACAGAACACGCTCATGGATTGATATAGTTCCTGCAAAAAAACATAATGCAGATGCTACAGTAAAAATGTATAAAAGAGTGAAAAACGACAGTCTTGCAATGCCCGCCTACGGTCACCAATATATAGGTGAAATTCCTCAGGTAGCAGAAACTTATGGCTATATAAATACAGCATATCCTAGTCTGAATACCAAACAGTTAGGTATAGGTGAGTCAACTTTTGGAGGAAGGGAAGAATTACAAAGTGATAATGGTTTAATCGATTGCCAACGTCTTTGTTTATTAATGCTGGAAAGAGAAACCACTGCCAGAGGAGCAATAAATCTTGCCGGAGAATTGCTCGAAGAATATGGTTGGAATGATTATGGTGAAGTTCTTACTATTGCAGACAAAAACGAAGTTTGGCATCTTGAAATAGTAGGACCGGGAAAAGGTAAAAGAGGGGCAGTTTGGGTTGCACAAAGAGTTCCCGACGATCATATTGCTGTTAATGCAAACGCCAGCACCATAAAGGAAATTGATCTTGAAAACCCGGATTATTTCATGGCTTCAAAGAATATCTATACAGTTGCAAAAGAAAATGGATGGTGGAATGAAAATGAACCTTTCCGCTTTTGCTATGCTTATGCACCACATAGTCGTACCTCATTGGCTTCGCGCCGACGCGAATGGAGAGTTTTCGACCTAGTGGCGCCATCATTGAAACTTGATCCAAATCAGGAAAACTATCCCTTCTCGGTTAAACCCGACACTCTGGTAACTTTAGAGAAAATAATTAGTGTTTTTAAAGATTACTACCAGGGAACTCCTTTTGATATGAGATATAATCAGGTTACAACCGATAAGGATGGTAAAACAATATTATCGCCTTTGGCAAACCCACATCAACCTTACGATGCCAATGACTTATGGCACACAAACGGAGGCTGGAACCGACTGGGAGAAAGAACAATAGCGCGTTGGTATACAATGTATGCAACAATTATCCAGCTTCGCGACTGGCTTCCTGATGAAATAGGTGGAATTGAATGGCTGGCAATGGATAATGTGGCCTCTTCTATTTATGTTCCTATTTACGGAAGCGTTACCGACCTGCCATCGGAATATAAAACACCCGGCCGCATAAATGGTTATACAATGGAATCGGCATGGTGGATTTTCAACCGCCTGGGAACTCTTGCTGCACAGCGTTGGGGAGATATGCACAAAGACTTAGATGCCAAATGGATTCCAATGCAGGAGAAGTTTATTGATGAAATTCCTGAAATAGATAAAAAGGCCATGGAACTTTATCAAAAAAAACCAAAAAAAGCCATTGAATTTCTTACAGAATATTCTAATAAACAAGGAAGTATGGTAATGAAAGATGCCATTGAACTGGGTAATTTCCTTTGGACTAAGTATGATGAGAAGTTTTAGAAGACTTTCTTAAGTTTTATAAAAAAGGGCATAATTTATAATAAAAATAAATTAGCCCTTTTTTTTATTTCACCTTACAAACAGAAAATTTGGAATAAATATTTTAATACATTTAGCCCTCCTAAGGCTTTGTTTATTTGTATATTAAAACTTAATGCCCTTAGGTTATTACATAACATAAAACCAAAAAATATTATGAAAAAAGTAGTTCACTTATTGCTATTAACTCTGCTTCCATATTTTGTTTTTGCGCAAATCAAATTAGTCAATAACACTAAAGTTGAAGTAGGGAAACCTTACCCCGTAATAGACGCAATGGAAAAACATTACATCCCGCAAAATGATGAATTATATACTTTCAAAAAGTTTAAAGAAGAATTATTTGTTCAAAAGTTTAATACAGAATCTCTATCATTAGAGACAATTAGAACATATACCGATTTTCCGGAACATTATGTTATTGAACACATTGGGGTATTCTTTGATAAGTGTTTATTATTTTATTCTGTTTGGGATAAAAAAAACAATAAGGAGCAACTTTTTTACCGGGAACTTGATATGGAAACCGGACAGTTTATAAATAAAGGAACATTTCTTTTTAGTGTAAACGATAAGGTTAGCGGACAACATTCAGCTACCGGTAAGTTTTATGGGATTGAGATATCAGACAAATTTAAGTTCGAATCTTCCTATGACGACCAAAACCTTTTAATTAGATACAGGAAAAGACCTATTATAAAAAATGATGATAAAAATTATGATGTTATTGGTTTACATGTATATGATATATGGATGAATAGTCTCTGGGAAAAGGAGGTGAAAATGCCTTATACAGAGGGCAAAATGGACAATCTTGATTATTATGTAAACGACAAGGCAGAAGTAATCATTTTAGCAAGAGTATTTAATGATAACTCACATGAAATGAAGATTGTTAAAGGCAGAGCAAACTACAGGCTGGAATTACTAAAAATTACCAAAGACAATTCTAATATTACTAATACTTCGATTTCTCTTGGAGCAAAAATGATAAATTCAATTTCGTTATTTCAAACTAACGATAACAATTTAATATTAGGAGGTTACTATGCAGAAAAGAAACCTGGCAGCGCAGATGGTTTATTTTGTTTAAATATTGATGAGGATGGTAAAACATTAAATAAAATGACTTACGAGTTTCCATTGTCGTTTTTGAATCAAAATGCTACTAATAAGGAAGAAAGAAAAAATAACAGAAAAGGAAAGAAAGATAAAGCTGAGTATGTTTATCTGTTTATGAGAAAAATTGTAGTATCAGCTGATGGTTCTGTTACACTTATTGGTGAACAATCTTATTCAGTGTATGTATATAATGGAAGAAGTTCATATACTGACTACTTCTACAGAGACATGGTTATAAGTAAAATAGATAAATCCGGAAAATTATTATGGAACAAGAAATTACCCAAGTTTCAAAAGGGAAGAGATTCGGGCAGGAATGATATGTCTTTTAAACATTTTTTTGGGAATGGAAACCATTACTTTCTATTCCTTGACAATGTTAGAAATAAAGATTTGAAACGGGATGAAAGACCAAAGATTCACGCATCAGGACAAGGCGGCTGGTTGACTGCTTATATAGTAAATTCAGAAACAGGCGATGTTAGCAAATCCTATATATTAGATTCGAGAGAAGTAAAAGGAATAGCTGTTTATCAATTTAATACTCACAGGATTTCCAAAATTTCAGACAATTCTTTTGTCGTAGAAGTTTATAAAAAGAAAAAAGAAGACGTGTTGATTAAGGTTGAGATTGAGTAAGTGTATTTAGAAAAATGACTTGCCTCTCATTTTTAAAATCGATTAGTATAATATACTATAGTACAGTATTTTAAAACCTTGTCAATAAGCCCTTTGTGAACCTTCGTGTTGTAGCGACTTGGTGGCTATTTTATCATTTTATATTTCATCCATACCATCGGCTGGCAAGTTTCTATTAACTAATCACGATTACCTATTCACCAATTCCATTACAAATCCTCCTAAATCTCAACCTCAGCCCTTGTACCACAGGCGTCTGCTTGTTCATCATCCAAATCTGTATAGGTAAGAGATATTTCTTTGCCGGTAAGTTTTTTATTCAGCGAAATCATATCTCTGATAATTTTTAATCCTTTGCCTGTTGTCTTAGTGATTTCCTTAGCCTTTTTACGACCAATACCATTATCTTCAACAATAATTTTTGTTTTATTTTCTTCAATATTAGCCTTTATCAAAATACTCTTTAATCCAATTTTATTTCTAAGTCCGTGCTTAATAGAATTCTCAACTAAAAGTTGAATTAACATTCTTGGGATTTTAATAGTTGTATCTACATCCTCACTAACTTCAATGGCATATTCAAAATCATCTTTAAATCTGAATTTCTCTAACTCCAGATAATTTTTAATAAAATCCAGTTCTTCCATCAGTGAGATATCAATTCTTTCGGCTCTACTCATCATCGATCTGAGTATCTTACTAAAACGTAAAATCTGATTATAGGCTTCATCACTACTCCCTTTTGCCACATTGTTTGCCAGTCCATTTAACACATTGAACATAAAATGTGGGTCCATCTGACTTTTTATAGTCTTGATTTGCAGACTATTTATAGTCTCTTCAATTTTTTGTTTTCTTTTTTCCCGAATATTTTGTAGCCGCTGTGAAAACCACAAAATTATGGCCACGATAGCATATACTAATAGCCAAATTGGATATTTCATATAGTAATAATAATCAGGTTTGTAAGTAAAAAGATAAAGATAATCATCCGCCTTTAGGTATACTTCATCTTGCCTCTGACCATTATGCTTCACTCCGAGGCCATTCCAAAAAGAAGTATAGGGAAGCATATCAATAGAATATTTCACAGGATTTTCCAGATTATGGTCATAAATAAACAAATCGTTTTTTGAATTTAGAAAACCAAATTCTTTTTTTCCGTCTTTATTTAAATCCTCATACAATCTAAAAGAAGTACCATCTTCAAATAACTGCTTTTTAAATTCATCTCCCTTTTCATCAAAAAGTACAAATTTGTCATTGCTTATGCCAAATAAAAGAAAATTTTTACCCTTAATATTTATGCTATTCATATAACTGATAATATTAGATTTTTCAATTCCAGGATAACTTAATTTCTTTTGGAAAAATATTTTATACTCAGAATCGTAAAATCTCAATATTTGAGTTTTTTCAACTGTGTTGTTAAATGAAACTGCTATCAAAGGTTCTCCATTTTGTTTTTGATATTTACAGACTTGAACTGAAGATGGGTAATTAGAATTTACTATTGGGGGAAATATAAATTCTAAATTATTATCATAAGCAAAAAAATACGAACTATAGTCATTATAGGGTATAGATAAACTATCATGTATATTAGCGGTAGTACTGGATCCTAAATATAATTCAGGTATCGAATCTCTATTAATATCTAAAATATTTAAATATGAAGATTTCGCCCCTATAGATTTACTTTTCGTAATTCTATCATTATGGACATCGTACGATACAATGATTCTGGGTTGTCTTGAATACCCAGCTTTTAATATAAATACTATTTCATTAAGCTGGTCTCCATTTAAGTCGGCTATTTTGAAATCACTTAAGATATAATCAATCTCTTCGTTTCTTTTAGAAACCGTATTAATAAGTTTTTCTTCTAAAATTAATTTCTTATGCGGGAAGGGTTGTATAGCCATTAGAAATACAGAATCATTTCGATAATAAAAAACGAATATTTCGGCATACCCATCATTATCAAAGTCGGAACAAAAAACGTTATCACTAACGCTTTGAAAATAACCATGGAAATTCCATGTATCGTACACAAAACCCTCATTATAGGTTATTTTTACAGATGCTTCTCCTTTAACATTATTATGGAATTCAATTACTCTTTCATCTTTACTATCATTATTAAGATCATAATAAGTTATTTTAGATTTTGGTTTGTCGGCAATGTTCTTGCTTGTAAGTTCTATTTTATACTTTGAAGAAGGATTGGGTAAAAACAAAACAATTAAAATTGTTATTGGCAGCGCAATAAACAAAGGATTTGCAGTGATATTGAGTAATATTGTTTTTTGACGGTTAGTAAGCATATAGTTTATTAGTTCACTAAGTATTATATAAATTCTAATAATCTCCTGTCAAAAATACAAAAAAGGTTTTTAAATAGAGTATATAACAGAAAAGCATCGCTAAAACAATTAGCGATGCTTTTCAATTTTGTTAAAATGTAACTTGATTATAATATCTCTCTGATAATGAGCCTTATATTCTCCTTACATTTGCCGAAATTTTTTTGAAATGCTTCTTTAGATAAACGGTTATATACACTTCAAAACCATATCGGTACTTACTACTGTTTTAGCAAAATGAAATATTACTAATATTTTGCCATACAATAGGTATTTATATCCCCTCAGATATATTTTTAACAGACTTTTGCAGCGAAGAATTCCCTGTTCATCCTTGCAATATTTGCTACGGAGATATCTTTAGGACATTCTGCTTCGCAAGCATAAGTATTAGTACAGTTACCAAATCCAAAGTCATCCATTTTGGCAACCATCTTTAGGACTCTTTCTTTGGCCTCTACTTTACCTTGAGGCAGAAGGGCGAACTGTGAAACTTTTGCTGAAACAAACAACATGGCAGACGCATTTTTACATGCTGCCACACAAGCACCACAACCAATACATGCTGCTGCATCCATAGCAAGGTCAGCATTTACCTTTTTAATAGGTATTGCATTAGCATCGGGAACACCACCTGTATTAACGGAAACATAACCACCTGCCTGAATAATTTCATCGAAGGCAGAACGATCTACCATAAGGTCTTTTATTACCGGAAATGGTTTTGCTCTCCATGGTTCGATAGTAATTGTATCACCATCTTTAAACTTACGCATATGTAATTGGCAGGTTGTAATCGAATCATCTGGACCATGAGGGCGTCCATTGATAAACAAACTACACATCCCACAAATACCTTCACGGCAATCGTGATCAAATGCAACAGGCTCTTCGCCTTGTGAAACTAATTGTTCGTTAAGCACATCCATCATCTCCAAAAATGATGAATCCTTTAATATATTTTGAATAGGGTAAACTTTGAATTCGCCCTTGGCGTCAGGACCTGACTGCCTCCATATTTTTAATTTTAAATCCATTTTCTGACGTTTTAATATTAAGCTGTTTTGTAATTACGCTGTTTAACTTCAATATTCTCGTAAACGAGTTCTTCTTTATGAAGTTCAGGTTCTACATCGTCGCCCTTATACTCCCAGGCAGAAACATAAGTAAAGTTTTTATCATCTCTTAA
>PKTA01000110.1 GCA_002869365.1 Marinilabiliales bacterium
TCCCAATTGTTATATGCATCATTTACGTAAGTTTCAATGGCATTAACAGTATTACCACCAACCTCATCAATAGTTACTATGCCGCTAATAATTCCCTGTCGCTGACGGAAAATCTTAATACTATCGGCCCAGGACAGGAAAACAGGATCGTTGGGAGAAATTATCAGATATTCATACCCATTGCCTGTAGAACGATCAGCCTTTTTATAATTTTTATCAATTACATCATCGTTAATTACCATATCGTATAATATAGGATCCCAGAAACGATTTCTGTATTTATCCTCTCCAAAATGATCATTTCCTCCAACAAATTCTATTTCAATATCCACATCTCTGCTTATAAGCAGTTCCTTACTTACAGGATTGTATTGAAATGGGCTAATGCTTATCATAACCACATCGAGTCCACGAATTTTCATTGGTTCGGAAACCTGCATTGTTGACGAAGGAAAGTACGCATTTTTGGAATAAATTTCATTGTTTTTCTTGTATTGCAAAGGTCCCTTTTCAGTATCCAGTGGAATACGCGGAGCAGGCGAAATTGAAATGTTTTCAATTTTAGCTGTTCGTTTACTGCTAATATTCACCTTGACTTCAGCGCCCTGTGGTATAGCAACATAACGACTGATTACAGGTAGATCAGGGTTTCCTTCACTATTCTGAAGAAAACTTCCCGCCATATTTATCTTCTCCATCTGCTTACCATTTGCTACTATGGTGAGACGTTGATAAGAGTTTACCGAAAAACTAAGGTTTAAAGAATGCTTGTTTTGTTTTTCAATATGTAATCCTTGTTCATTCCATGTATCGTTAAAATTTACTACCTGAGCACTAACGCTAAGGCTTACAGCAAATAAAAATATAAACGACCAAATCGAAAAAACACATAATTGTAGAGTTGATTTTATCTTCATGATTTTGGTTTTAATTGATGATATTATTCATAAAAATACAAAAATAGCCCTAAAAATGTTAAAAACCATTCTAAATTATTTTTGTATTAATTTGGGTTTAATCCTTTCTATCAGCGAAAATTGCTAAAACCTCTTTGTCTTTCAAAAAAATTAAATTGTGACCTTTTAATTTCAAATTGTTGGTTTTTCGCAATATGTTGAAGAATTTTTCTTCATCAATACCTACACAAAATCGTTTGGTTGAAAGCCCCTCTTCAAATTTTATTTGATTTCCATTAAGATGAAACTTTCCGCTAAGCATATTACAGCCATTACTACCCGAATATACTGAATCGGCAGATGAAAATTTTAATCCTGCTTTTTCAAAAGTGGCATTTTCCTTTTCAGACAAACCATTTATTTTTATTAACGCCCATTTCTTATCGAAGAAATTTTCTTTACTCAAATCTTTTGTTGAAGTACAGGCAAAAAAACCAAAGGCTATTATTAATATCAGTAAAATTTTATTCATTATTAGTTTTTTTTGTTTTTAAAAATTTTATTAAAAATACGGTGCCATTTTCATCCGATTTATCAAGTTTTATATTACCTCCCATTCCGGTAATTAAGGATTTCACGATTGCCAAACCAAGACCAGTTCCTGTGGTTCTGGTGGTGAAATAAGGGGTGAAAACCATATCCTTCATGTTTTCGGGTATCCCCCCTCCATTATCCATAAATTTTACATTCAAGTATGATTCGGAAGTTTCAACACTAATAGTTATTTCACCATTTTCCTTTTTGGAAATAGCTTCCAGAGAATTCTTTATTAAGTTATTAAATATTTGTGTAAGGTTCTTTTCTGTGCCTCTTGTATAAAAGTCTTCATCAGCCCCATCCTTTACTAATTTAAATTCAACATTTTCCGATTTATCAAAAAGTTTTATCATGGATTCTATAATCTCAATCAAATTGATGGCAATAAAATTATTTGTATTTGATTTTGCCATATCGGTAAACATTTCGGCTACTCTGTCGAGAGTATCAATTTGTTGAATCAAACCGCTGCTTATATCTTCAAATTTTTCTTCAAATTGTTCCCTGTTTTCCGCTTTTGCCCTAATTAAATATTGAATGTTAAGTTTCATGGGAGTGAGCGGGTTTTTAATTTCGTGCGCAATCTGACGAGCAAGTTCTCTCCAGGCAAGTTCCCTCTCCGATCGTTTAAGCATTTCGGAACTAGCCTCCAGTTTATCAACCATTTTATTGTATTCGCTGATAAGCTGACCGATTTCATCGTCCTTCTTCCAGTATATTTTTGAGTTTTGCATATCGATGCGAATATTAGATATGTTACTTTGAAGAACCGACAGAGGCTTTGTTAATAAACGGGAATACAAAACTGCGACAATGGCACCCAGAATTCCAAGTATTACAAACAAGTTTATGAACGTAAAAAGTAAAAACCGAAACGATTTTTTTTGTTCGGTTTGTCGGGCAAAAAATGGAAGGTTAATAATTCCTGCAACCTTATCGGAAGTAATAAACAGCGGAAGATATGTTGAATAATAGTTGAGGTTCCCAATGGTTTCGGTGCAGTTATAAAATAATAAATTATCCACCATTATTTCCTCATAAGCCATTGGGTTTATCAGGTCAGAAAGAAAACCCTCATTAAATATTTGAGGTCTTGATGAAGCTATTAATATACCCTGAGCATCGTAAAGATTAATATCAGTAAAGAATACTACCGAAAACTTTTGAAGTAACTCTTTCAATTCTTCATCACCAGCCTCTTCTATAGAGTTGTAACCACTTAATTTATGTTGTAGTTCAATAAGCACTGAATGCGCTTTTTCATTGAGTTCGGCATGTAATTTATCGGTGTTGTTTTTATTAGTGTAAAACAAGATTATTATGGCCGTAGTTAGAGTTATCGTACTTAATGCTATCATAAAAAACATTTGCAAGCGAGCCCTCAAATTCAAATTAAATAGTTGATTGAAATTGCTGCCATATACAATGCTTGTGAGTAAAACTATAAGTACAGCCAAAATCAGGAAAATATATGAAAATGAAAATATTTTAGATGATATTTTTATAAGAGGACGACTCACGATAATTGTATCTCCGTTGGATGCTAATGTTTTGTAATGCTTATAATCATTCAGGTTAAAAAATTCGTTTAAAGGGTAATTATCGAAGGTGCCACTACTTGTGTGAAATTCATAATCACCAAATTTGCTCACTAAAATATTCTGGTAGTATTTTGCAAAAGAGTAGTCGGAAAGATCCGGTGTATCAGGTTTTTTATCGATAAGGAGTTCGGCATAGGCCAATCCACCCGGTATAAAATAAGATGTAAGTTCTATATAGATAACTGCGCCTTTTCTCAAGTTAAATTCTCCCAAATAGTATATATTATCCGGCTCGTTATCAAGCAAATACAGGTTGTTAGCGGCTTTAGAAATTATTGATGATTTTAAATCGTTAAAGAAATCCTGGCAATGAACAACCTCATTATTCGCTAATAATAAACTGTCATAAGAATTACAGTATGTTAGCTGATAACTAAATCCATTTACCTGATCAGCAAAATAGTATTCTTCAAAATAATTGAGGATACTGTCGGCAAAAACTGCTTCTTCCTCATGGTTTAAACGCTGCACCAGAGTGTCGTTTAGCAATTCTTTATTCAGTTTCTCCCAAAATTGCTCTATGGCTTTATCACCTTTCTTCACCAAAAATGATGAAATATATTTTTGTTGATGCAATTTATTTTCCTCTATGGAAGTATTTATCAATAAAGAAAAGGCTCCGGCTATGGCAATAATGTATATGAGGTGATGAAGGATATAAAATTGTTTCAGGCGTTTTAAAACCGAATCGATTAACAAAGAAACTATTAGTAATAATGTGATAATTAAAAATGATTCGATGCTGTGATTTAAAACAAAAATGCCAATTATAGAGCTAAATGTAAATACACCGAGAGTATAAATTCTTCTATTTTGCAATCCTTAAAAACTAAGGCCAAGAATTCTTAAGACTGAATAAATTATTATTCCCGAAACAGATAGCCAAATTGAAATAATAATTCCTTTATGTATATCGATTAGGGAGTAAATTTCTGTAACCTTGTTAATGAGCAAAATTTTATTGCTAAGCCAGAAAATCATATTCAGAATAACTATTGCAAAGAGCGACATGATATAGATTTTTATAATCGAACTTGTTTTGGATTCGAATAATTTTTTATGAATTAATTCGTGATATATATAAACTACATATACTAAAAAGATAATGCTTAGCAAGAAGACTTCTCCAAATCTGAAATTTATTATGGGTATTTTTTCTTGCAGGTAAAAAGGGAAATAGTGCTGACTAAATCCTATAATAGTATCGATATAAAAAATAATTGATAATAATATTAAGGATACAGAAACATAATATTTTGAAATAGCAGAATTGTCAGCATATTCAGTTTTTAAATATTCAATTACAAAAAGACCAATAAATAAATACAAAATACATACTAAGAAAAATCCCAGATAGGAGGCCGTGTTTTCTGAAACTTCATTTCCAAGCTTTAAATAGTACTTTTTAGTATCGCTAAAATCAATTTCGTAAGCCTCCGGGCTATATAAGGTTGAAATTTGAATATTTTGGTTGATTGAGAACCGCTCATTAACCTCATCTTTAACAAACTGGTTATCAACCCCATAGGATTGTATTATGGGTTCTACCAATAATATACGAAAATCTCCTAATTGACCATAAACACCTAAATACCAACTATTTGCATTGTTTATCAAAACCGTCCTGTTTCGAAGTGAACTAAGTTCAAAATGGACGGTAGAAGTGTTCCAGTATAACAAACTATCATGTTTGTATACAAAAGAATATACTTTTTCCTTATTATCTATTTTTTCAAGAAAAGGCCAATAATCATCAGTTTTTTCGTCAAGGACATTAAAATATTCTTCAAACTTAGAGTTTAGAAAATCGATTTCCACTTTTAGATTTTCATTGAAGTCCTTTACAATATAATCGCTATTTGATTCCCGTTGAATTATAAAATCATTAATAAAAAGAGCAGCCAGGATTAAAATTAATCCCATTAACAATACTACAAATTGTCGGTTACTACTTTTCATTATTACAGTTTAAGATTTACCTAATACAAAAATCATGCTTGAATAATTTCGTCTTTTATCGGCTGTAAAATTAGAAATGAGCCCATCTATTAAACCACGTAAAAAAGCCATTGAATTTTGTTTTGCCTGATGGCTAAGATAACTTACGTAATACGCATCGAATTTCATAGGAAAACTGCCAATTACTTTAAAGCCATTATTATTTGCCAGTTGAGAGAAACTTTCATAAGAAAAATGATGCAGGTGTCGTGGAACATCTAATCCGGCCCAATAATTTCCAAACTTCTTTGCATCAGGACTATCAATTATTGGAAGGGCATTTATAAATATACCATCATTTTTTAATAAATCAGAGATAATTCCAAGGCGTTCATTCAAATCATAAACATGTTCCAAAACATGCCACATAGTAATTAAGTCAAATTTATTTTTATCAAATTCGTTTAATTTACTTTCAGGAAAAATATCCAGGTGATAATTATTTATTGCAAATTCTTTGGCTTTTACTTCGGGTTCAATTCCAAAAGTTTCCCAGTTTTTTTGTTTCATGAAATTTAAAAACTCACCGGTTCCACATCCAATATCCAAAATTTGTCCTGATGTTTTAAAGTTTTTTATTAGAGAATATTTTCCACGTAAATTAAAATATCTAACAGTTTTATAAATATTACCAAGTATACCATTACTATTTGTGTCGTGAGATAAATATTTTTCAGTACCATAATATTTACCTATACTTTCAATATCAGGAACAGGGTTTGTAAACACAAAATTGCAATTATTACAAACTGATAATGTAAAATATTCATCTGTAAAGAAATAATCCTTCGTTTGCAAAAATTGGCTCAAATCATTTGATTTGCATATTTGACACTTTGTGATTTTGATCATTTTACTATTTAGTTTCACGTGAAACAATTCAACTATCTTTTTAAAAAGACCGCTAAAACATTAATATCGGAAGGAGAAACTCCACTTATACGTGAGGCTTGACCCAGAGTTTTTGGCTTAACTTTGCTAAGTTTTTCTCTTGCTTCGGTACTCAAACTTTGCAGAGAGTTATAGTCAAAATCTTCCTTTAAAGATAAATTCTCAAGGAGTTTAATTTTATCTGCAAATTCATTTTCCTTCTCGATATACCTTTCATATTTTGTAAAAATCTCCACCGATTCACAAATAACATTATCTAAATTATTAGTTTTTACAAAATCTGATAGAAAGTCAATATGAGAAATTAAGTCGTTAATGGAAATTTGAGGCCGTAATAAAATATTTGCAATTTTAGTTTTTTGTTTTAAAGAATTTGTTCCATTTTTTTCCAATAATGAATTTATTTGATCAGGACTTATGCTTTCACTTTTTATGAAATCAGTAAGAAGTTTGGTTTTTCTAATTTTCTCATTCATTAAATCCAAACGCTCAGCCGATGCCAAACCTAAATCAAATGATTTTTTTGTGAGTCGAATATCAGCATTATCCTGACGTAATAATATACGGTGTTCAGCCCTCGAAGTAAACATTCTATATGGCTCATCAACACCCTTGGTTATTAAATCATCTATTAGAACTCCAATATATGATTCTGATCGTCCCAGAACAAATTCATTCTTAGAATTTATTTTCAAACTGGCATTAATTCCGGCCATCAAACCCTGGGCAGCGGCTTCCTCATAACCAGTAGTCCCATTAATTTGTCCTGCAAAATATAGTCCCTCGATAAGTTTAGTTTCTAAACTATATTTCAACTGAGTAGGAGGGAAGTAGTCGTATTCGATAGCATAGCCGGGGCGGAATATTTTTGCGTTTTCAAAACCGGCAATTTTTCGTAAGGCCTTAAACTGGATATCATCAGGTAAGGATGATGAAAAGCCATTTACATAATATTCCACGGTATCCCAACCCTCAGGTTCAACGAACAACTGATGTTTAGTTTTATCTGAAAATCTTTCAATTTTATCTTCTATAGAGGGGCAATATCTGGGTCCAACACCATCAATTCTACCGGCAAACATAGGGCTGTCATTAAAACCCAATTTAAGCGTATCGTGAACTACAGGTGATGTATAAGTTATCCAGCAACTTCTTTGCTTTATTAACTTTGTTTTTGAAAGGAAGGAAAAATTTTCTGGATTTTCATCTCCCTTTTGTTCCTCCATCTTATCAAAATTAATTGTTCTTCCATCCACTCTAACAGGAGTACCTGTTTTCATTCTGCCGGAGTCGAACCCCAAGCCAATTAATTGCTCGGTTAATCCGCCGGAAGGTTTATCACCCATACGGCCTCCTTTAAATTGCTTTTGTCCTATATGAATTATGCCATTTAAAAAAGTACCATTTGTAAGTATTACAGATTTCGAATATATCTTATGACCCATACCGGTAATAACACCTTTAATTGTTGATTTTTCAACTATCAGCCCTTTTACCATATCCTGCCAAAAATCCAAATTTTTAGTACCCTCGAGCATAGTTCTCCATTCGGCGGAAAACATCATTCTATCACTTTGAGCACGTGGACTCCACATGGCAGGTCCCTTGGATTTGTTAAGCATTCGAAATTGTATCATCGATTTATCAGTAACTAATCCTGAATAACCTCCTAAAGCATCAATTTCTCTTACTATTTGTCCTTTGGCTATTCCGCCCATTGCAGGATTGCACGACATTTGTGCAATCGCATTCATATTCATTGTTATTAATAGCGTTTTACTGCCCAAATTGGCAGCAGCAGCAGCAGCCTCCGAACCGGAGTGTCCTGCACCAACAACTATAACATCATATTCTTCAAACATTTCTTAATTAGTTTCACGTGAAACATCGCCAGGATATTTCGTTAAATAATAGTTTTCTTTTTGTCGCATTAGTATTTCCTCTTCTTCCAACTTGTCGCCATAGCCACATAAATGCAAAACTCCATGAATGATAACTCTCATTAATTCTCTTTCAAATGTCTGATCATTAAGTTCAGAGTTTTCCTTAACTCTGTCGACACTTACAAAAATCTCACCACTAATAATATTTTCACTATTCGAACTATTAAAAGTAATAATGTCGGTATAAGTATCGTGATCTAAATATTCGAGATTCATTTTCAGAAGCTCATTATCAGTAAGAAATTCATAGTTTAAAATACCTAATTGAAAATCTTCTTCTGAAATGGTATTAGAAATCCAAATTTTCACTTCTTCAGAATTCATCGTAATTAAATTATTGAACCCATGAAATTCCAAATTAATCATACATCAACCGAATTAATTTTATCCTTTTTAAAATATTTTTTCAGTAAATTAACCCTGGTTTTATATATGCTATTATGTAAAGCCCCAACTTCAAAATCGAGCGTGATAGTAGAATTTTCTATGACCATGGAATCACATAGTTGATTCAATAACTCAAGAGTTATATCATTGTTATTCAGGCTTTTATCTTCTATTATGCTTGTATACACTTGATTTTCAACGCCTTCAATTACAAAACTTAAATGTATATGATCGGTATTATAAGTTAGCTTAACAGCAGAATTTTGACCAAGTTCAAATAACCTCTCATTCAAAGTGTTCAGTGAAATAATCAGATTACCATAATACGTTTCATTTATAAATAAATTTTCACATAAATTATCCATATATAATTCTATCTGCCTGAGGGCTTCCAAACCGGGTTTAAAAACTAAACTTTTCATATTATAAATTTTTAATCAATGATAATGTTAATCCTTTAAGTCCTTTCGCTTCAACTCAAATAAATATTTATCGGAAACTCTTTTATATGAATTTTCCAACTTAATAGGATGGCGTTGAATAACATTATTTTTATTATCGTTTTTAACCTCATTATACTTAAAATCCAGTTTAGGGTTTCCTCTTTCTATATTTTGTCCTTCCTGCGATTCTCTCTTCTTTTCCTTTTCTCTTTCTATTAAGGCTTTTTCTGCTTGTAACAATCTGGTTTCTATTTCTTTCTGCCGCTCAATGGTCTCAGCAGTAATTCTACGATTAACAATATCATCTTCCTGTTGCTCCATTTTATCAATAATCTTTTGCAGAGCCTGTCCATTGCCACCCTGACCTTCCATTTGGTCCATCATCTCACGCATTTGTTTGCGCAATTCACTCTGCTGCGCAGCCAGTCGGGCCAATTCTTCACTATCTCCATCTTTACCTTCAGAGCCACCTTTTCCCTGTCCGGATTTTTGCCCCGCTTTTTGCAGGCCCTTTCCCAAACCTTGTTGCATATTTATCATTTGCTGCATACCAGGAGTATTTCCGCTACCCGGCTGCTTGCATTTTGCCGATCCTGATTTACTACCAGGCATATTCATACTTTGCATCATTTGATCGAGGGATTCGTCAAGCATCAGGGCAAGCGAATTTGCCGACATCATTGCATATTGCATATTGGCACCACTTACATTGGATTTTCGTTCCTGTATATTTTCCAATGCTTTTTCTATCGACTTTTTTATTTTATCGGATTCTTTAACAACAAACTGCTTGATCATCATTTGGCGCTTACTAAGTGCCTTTAGTGAATCGTGTAAAACCACATAATCATCCTGTATAAACTTTAAATCTCTCATATTGTCGTTAAACCTGGGATCATTATCAGAGGTTTCTTCAATGGTTTTCATCAAAGATTCGAGATCAAAACTAATATCAAGCAAATTATCCAAAAGGTTTCCGAGTTCTTCTGCGTCTTCCCCCATTCGCGACTGCATCGCCATCTGCATCATTTGTTGTATGCTGTTTGAAAGTTTTTGCATGCTTTCAGAAGCCTCCGACTGTGCTTTAGCAGACTTATTACGTTTTCCTGAAGACGCATTATCATCAGCCTCATCCATCGACTTGCTTATATTGTCTTGCATTTCTTCTTCGGTATCCAAATCTAGGGGTTTGGATAATTCCTGATTCAAACTATCAACTTCATTAATCTTTTTCTTTACTTCAGAAAATTCTTCATTAAGTTTCTTTTGTTCTTCCGACACTTTATCCAGATCCGTTTTCTTATCAAGCGTTTCCTCTTGCAAATCATTCTGCTTTTTCGACAAACTATCAAGTTGGTTTGCGAGTTCACCCAGTTTCTGTTCAATTTCTATCTGCTTGAAAAATTCGAGCTGTTGTTCTAAATTTTCCATGAAATCTTCCTGATTAGATTTCAAATTATCAAGAAGGTTTTCCAACTGGTCCTTATTTAACTCATCTATATTCTTTGAAAGTTCTTCGAGTTTTTCCAGTAATGAATTATCTTTTAATTTTTCTATTTGTTCTTCTAAACGACCTAGCTTTTCACTTAATTCAGGATTAGGGTTCTCATTCAAAAATTCCTTAATTTCATCTCTTTTATTCATTAGTTCGTTTAATTCCGACATGCTCTCACGCAACGCCTTCTCTTTCTTTATCAGATCTTTAATCTTTTTCTTATCGTTCCAATCGGCTGATTTCTTTTCAAATAAGTCTTCTTTCATTTGTTCTAATTCCTTGCTTATTTTATCAAAATCATCCAAAGTTTTTTCGTACTTTTCCTTTACCCTGGAACCCGTGCTATCTGCTTTTTTTTCTAATTCATTCCTATCGGGCATATTAAACTTCATTATGGCCGTTTTAGCACTTTTATACCCGTTTACAGCATCATTATCCCAAACCTCATAATAAAACTCAAATGTTTCTCCAGCATCCAGCTGAATATCATCAGTATTAAATGAGTGATTAAAATTTTGCTTTTCGAAATCCTTACCTATGTTTAAGGGTGTTTGTACCCATTCTTCTTTCTCGTTCTTACGATAATAAAAATATAGTTTATTAAAGCCATAATCGTCTGTAATGGTACCATTTACCAGAAGATATTTTAAAAGATATTCCTGCTGAACTTCATCTATTTCAATTTGAGGCTTATTATCTTTTACAACAGTAATAGAATAATCAAGAGTATCAGAAAAAATATTTTCATTACTCTTTGAAAAAACACTGTAGTTCAAATTGTTTTTAAGCGTCTTTTCCCATTGAAAAACATTGTTAGTAGATTCTATAACTTCCTGATTATTGCCTGCTTTAAAGTACAATAATTTGGAGTTTTTAGTATTGAAAAACCATTTAAGCGAAGAACCTTCAGCAATAACTAAATCACCTGTATTTTCAATTACTTCCGTTTTTTTACCAACATATGAAGGATATTTTATCTCTATTTTAAAATTACTGACTGAAGGTCGAGCCAGAACTATCAAATGATATATCTTACTTTTTACCTCTTCAGTTAATAACTGAAAATAAATGTCCTTTTTCAACTTTTGGAAATTATAAGTAAAATATTTGCCTCCTTTTGATTGCATTCGGTAATCATATTTACCATCATTAACATAAAGTTGTTCAGGAATTTCATCGCCAACAACCTCAATGTTTAATTTGAAATCATCGCCTTGGATAATTTTAAGGGAATCGTTTAAAATCTTATAAGAATACGGAAGAGGCTTGCTAAAATTCTCTTGATGATTAACAATACGGTAAACAGGTTCGGTAACAAAAGCAGGGCTAATTAAAAGGCTTATCAGAATAATTATTAAGGGAGTTGCCAGCCATTTTATATATTTTAAATTGGATTTAAATGAAATTGCTTTTCTGAAAGAAAAAGGTTTCAACTCCAGTGTTTTTTGTTCAATACCGGCATTTAATAAGTCGAATGATTTGGAGTCAATATCCTCAGACAATATCTGTAGTTGTATAGCATTCAATAGTTTATCGGATATTTCCGGAAAATGATTTCCTATAATATCGGCAGCTTCCTCATAACTAATTTGTTTACCAATTTGAAACAATTTAGAAATTGGTATAAAAATAAATTTTATGAATACCAAAAGGCTAAAAAGCAAAAAAGTATAAAATATTACGGTACGGATTATGGTATCCGACCATAAAAAATACTCAAAAACACCAATTATAATAAAAATGCTAAATATCAGCATTAAACTGATAATCACCCCTTTAAGTAATTCATTAAGGTAGTATTTCCGCTTAAAGCGGGAAAGTTTATTTAGTAATATGTTAAATTCCTCATTCACAGACAACTATTGAATTATAACTTCTGTCAGATAATGACATAAGTAAATTAAAAATTAATGCAAAGATAGAAAGGAAATTGCTAATATATTTGCAGTATTAATATGTAGTTTAAAATAACAAATATGAAACATTTATTTACCATTATTATTGTATTATTATCAACCAGCATTTTCGCACAATATGCAAATTATTCTGATGAGGAAATGCAATGTTCCCACGCCAAGCAATTCGAACATTCGAAATCAATGCTGGCATTATACGATTGGCAAACTCCTTATCTTGACGATTATGATGTAACATTTTATTTTCTTGATATTACAGTTACAAATTTATCAACCTATGTTGAAGGAAACACAAGCATTTATGCAGATGCCATTGTAACTATTGACACTTTTGCTTTCGAATTAATTCAGAATCAGTTAATTGACAGTATTTTTGTTCAAGGAGTAAAGTATACCAATTTCACACGACAGAACAATAATGTTATAGTTCCTGTGGCAGATATTGAAAGTGGAACAAACTTCATGGCTCAGATATATTATCATGGAGAATCTGAATCAGGTGGATTTTTCAGTGGAATTTCTAACCAAACTTCCGGATGGGAAAGTATTCCGGTTACATGGACATTATCCGAACCTTTTGCAGCCAGCGATTGGTTTCCTGTTAAACAGGATTTAGAAGATAAAGCCGACTCAGCATGGATATTTTTAACAACCAGTTCATCAAATATGGCCGGTTCCAACGGTCTGCTTACTGATGTTGTTAACCTGGGAGATGGTAATACCCGTTACGAGTGGAAAACAAATTATCCCATCGCCTTTTATCTGATTTCTTTCGCAGTATCAGAATATCAGGAATACAATGTTTATGCTCATCCTGAAGAAATGGATGGAGATTCGGTATTGGTTCAAAATTTTATTTATGATGCAGAAGGGGCTTTGAATTACTATAAAGATGGTATTGATGCTACACCTGAAATGATAGA
>PKTA01000002.1 GCA_002869365.1 Marinilabiliales bacterium
GGTAGGGGAATTCGTTAAGAAACTCTATTTTCAATCCATTTGTAATTAAACTGTTTAAAACTTCACTTAAACTGTGGTGCCATTCAATGTGTTTTAGTTTCTTATTAGAAACTTCAGATTTATCGGTATAAGATTTTTCAACAGCAGTTTCAAGTGCTTGTGTTTTGAAATAACTCTCCGAAATCTCAGCCTTGACATTAAGCGTGTAAATGAAGGGATGAAATTCCACCATATAAAATATTCCATTTGGTTTCAAATAACGCCCAATAACCTTTGCCCACTTATCGAGATCATCCAACCAATTTATTGCGCCATAAGATGTGTACACAATGTCAAAAGTGTCATCCAAAACATTTTCAATATCATAAACATTCGAACGAATAAACCTTGCCGGGATGTTTAATTCGGCAGACAATGCTGTTGCTTTTTTTATTGAGGTGTAGGAAATGTATACTCCTACCACTTCAGCTCCTAGTCTTGCTAAAGACAATGTATCCATTCCGAAATGACATTGTAAATGAAGAATTTTCTTTCCGCTGACATCTCCTAATTCTTGCATTTCAATATGATTTAGCGAAGTTTTTCCTTTCTTAAAACTGTCCAAATCATAAAAGGATGAATCTACATGTAAATTTGTCAATTCATTCCAACTTTTTCTATTGTGCTCAAAGTTATTCATATGTTGAGTGTATTGCTATTTGTATTTATTTTTCATTCTAATTATAATTAACTTTTCTCACATATCCTTTTTCATCCAATTCAATATTTAGATATTTCTCTATATCCTCAACAAAAAACCGATTTGGCGATATGGGGAGTAGTTTTAGTTTCATATAATAATCTTTAAGAATCAAATCGCCATTCAGTTCAATGATTGAAACTTTTTCGCCATCAATAGCAAAATCACCAATATATTTTGAGTAGTCTAATTTTTGTTGATATAATTTTTCAGTGATCCGTGAACTTGTTTTTAATGTGATTAACGCTGGATTATCTATCGGTTTGTTAATCTTTGAAGCTAAAATCAAGTCAAATAATTTAACTATTTCTCTATCATATAATTTGTCCTTTTGATAGGTATTGCAAAGGTTTACCAAAATCAGGTCTTCTGTCGGAAATATAGCAAGGAATTGTCCTCCAACACCTGCAGCATAATACATGTTGTAATCCTGATAATATTCAGAAACATTCCATAACCAACCATACCATCTGCCAATTTTTCCTCCGCCACCGTGTTTTGAAACCGGATAAGTACTGCTAACCACCCAATTTTTTGAAAATATCTGTTTATCATTCCATAAACCTTGTTGTAAAAATAGCTGACCATATCTTGCCAAATCTCTTGCCGACATCTTTAAATGGTAAGCAGGATGATTAGAATATTCGAGTTCGTAGTAATATTCTCCATCAATAATTCTATAATCCTGCATTTGCAATGGTGTGGCAATATCATTGTATAAAGCTTCATAAATTGAAGTTTGTGTTAATTGTTCAAAAATCGTCCCCAACACATTAAAATCCCAGTTATTATAAAACCATATAGAATCTGGTTGAACACTATTTCTTTCTGGTCTATAATCATCAACCCAACTTGGTTCTGCTGCCGCCTTATGATAAATTCCTGAGCGAGCCTTTAACAGATGAATTATTTTGGCAGATTTTTCAAGATCAGATAATGAATCCTTATCTGTAATTCCAATTTTTCCAATTGTTTTATTCAGGTCTATGGTTCCATTCTCAGAATAAATTCCGTATAAGGAATTAAGAATTCCTTTTCTAACTGAATGAAGTATAAATCTTCTGTTAATATCTCCCCAATCAGCAACTACCTTCCCATTTTGAATGATCAGAAATGCTGAGGAATTTAAGGAGTCATAATATGCTTTTGCTATAGCTAACTTTTCTATTGAAAATCCTGATTGTTCAATCTGTTTATACTTTTCCCAATTCTCTTTTGGGTTTTGTGAATAAACATTGGCACTCAAAAAGAGTATCAAAAGAATGGGTATAATATGTAAGTGTTTTAGATTCATTTCTCTAATGCTTACTAATCGTTTCGTTATTCTGATATTCAGGATGGCCTGTTTGCCAGAAAGCAAATGAAAAAATACTTGCTAATTTTTCCATTGATTTTGTTTTGGTACTATTGAAATA
>PKTA01000196.1 GCA_002869365.1 Marinilabiliales bacterium
AAATCTTATTTAGGATAAACATATAACGTCCGCCAAATGGCGGACGTTTTTTTTTTGAATTAGGTAAATATCTATCTTTGCAAAAATCACACGCATGAGTCACTTAATAGCACCATCAATGTTATCAGCAGATTTTGGTAATCTGCAAAGAGACGTTAATATGATTAATAAAAGTGAAGCCGACTGGTTTCATCTGGATGTAATGGATGGAGTTTTTGTACCAAATATTTCCTTTGGATTTCCAATTATTAAATACATAAAACAATTCGCCCAAAAACCTCTCGATGTTCATTTGATGATTGTTGAACCTGAAAGATATTTTGAAGAGTTTAAAAATGCCGGAGCCGATATTTTAAGCATACATTATGAGGCATCACGTCATTTAAACAGAAGCATAAATGCTATTCAAAATTTGGGAATGAAAGCAGGTGTTGTACTAAATCCACACACTAACATATCATTATTGGAAGATACTATTAGCATTTTGGATATGGTTTTAATAATGTCGGTTAACCCCGGCTACGGAGGACAGAAATTTATAGAAAACTCATATTCTAAAATAAGCAAACTCAAAGAGTTGATTATCAAAAAGAATGCTAGTACTTTAATAGAAGTTGATGGTGGTGTAACCCTGGAAAACTCCACAAAACTCATTGAGGCAGGTGCCGATGTTTTAGTTGCAGGAAACACAGTTTTCTCCTCATCAAATCCTAATGAAACAATAAGTAAGCTTAAAAACAAGCACTAATGTATCCCTATTACCGCATATTTAAATTATTGGCTGTAGCGAAGAAAAAGCCAAAGATGGAGATAATGGACAAAAGCGTACTCAAACTAAGAGTATGGCCCGGAGATATCGACATCTTTAAAGAACTAAACAATGGTCGTCATTTAACATTAATGGATTTTGGCCGCTTTGATATGGCCGCTAGAAATGGACTATTGAGTTTAGTTAAGAGTAAAGGCTGGGGCCTTGCTGTTGCAGGTGCCAGCATAAGATACCGGCACCGCTTGAAGTTATTTAACAAATTCGAATTGCATACTCGTGTTGCCGGTTATGATGAACGTTGGTTTTATTTCCATCAACAGATAATAAGAAATAATAAAATACATTCTGCAGCACTTATCAGAACCGCTGTAACTTCCTCTAAAGGAATTGTAAGCATTTATGATGTTATCAAAGAGTTGGGAATAAAAGTCGATAAATCCCCCCTACCCGACTGGGTGAAAGCCTGGGCTGATGCTGATGATATGAGGCCATGGGAAATTGAGTAGGGAGTTTGAATATTGAGTTTGGAGGTTGTTGACTTAGCATGTTTCGGGTTCCGTCTAATTTTAATAATAACATTTGGTTTGCTAACTGAATACTGTAGACTGTATGGAGACTAAGCATTTTCCTGATGTCATTTCGCTGGAGTCTGAAAGACGACGAGAAATCCCCGAAAAAAAATTGATAATTGACAATGGATAGTTGACAGTTGATAATTGACTGTTAATTTGCCAACTGAAGACTGCTTACTGAAGACGTAACTAGTAACTCACACTCAAAACTGAAAAAGCCCATCCTGCAAACGCAAGATAGGCTTTTTCAAATATTTTAACGATTATGATCTTGCAGTAACCTCAAGAAGGTGGAAACCAAACTGAGTTTTAACAGGTCCCTGAACTTCATTCACAGGGGCACTAAATACTACTTTATCAAATTCGGCTACCATCATCCCGGGGCCAAACTCTCCCAAATCGCCACCCTGGCGACTTGAAGGACATGTTGAATGTTGACGGGCAACTTCAGCAAAATCTGCTCCACCAATAATTTCATTTTTAAGTTCATTGCATTTTTCTTCTGATGCAACTAATATGTGACGTGCACGTGCTTTCATAAGTAATTTTTTAAAAATTTAACGTCTGCAAAAATACAAATATTTACCTTTGCATAATCCTTAAAATTTATATCATGAATAAAGAAATATCAAAACTTGAACCAACCATCGTTTGGAAATACTTCGATGAAATTCTTAAAATTCCCCGTCCTTCAAAAAAGGAAGAAAAAATAGTTAAATACTTACTGGACTTCGGCAAAGAAAAAAACCTTGAAACCCTTCAGGATGAAGTAGGTAACGTATTAATAAGAAAAAATGCCACTC
>PKTA01000166.1 GCA_002869365.1 Marinilabiliales bacterium
CTATTGCTCCATCTTATTTCTGCTAGTTTATTAATGGGAGAATTATTCTTTGTTTTTTTAATCATTCAAATAAAGTTTTTGCAAAATTAATCATTAACCCGGTTTATGCAATAGGAAGTAAGGAACGAGCTGAACTATTGCATTAGCAAGGGTAATCCCGATTTAGAGTTTCACCATTTTGGTTTTTACAAAATGGATGAAAGTCTTAGTCGATATGCAATAGAACAATTTTTAGGTTCTATTACATATTTAGGGATTAATCATCAAAGATAATTTATAGTTAATAATTGGGAATAAAAATTAGTAAAAATTAACCAATGGTTTCTTAGAAAATCATTGTAAAAGCAGCACCCTCTCCCTGTTTAGACCTAACGCTTATACTCCCCTTATGCATTTGCATTATTTGCCTCGACAAACTCAAACCAATACCAGATCCGGTTTTTTTGGATGTGAAAAATGGCATAAATATTTTATCTAAAATATCCGGCTTTATGCCTTTTCCATTATCACTAACCTCAATGGTTACTCTATTATTCAAATTAATGGATGCCGTAATATTAATTTCAGCATTTTCAATATCTTTTACTGCGTCTATTGCATTTAAAACCAAATTAATAATCACCTGATCTATCAAATCGGGATCGGCAAGTATTTTAAGTTCTGAAGGTAAAATTTTAGATTTAATTTTAATTTTATGAGTTTCTATTTCCTTAGAAAGCAACTCCAGAGCCCTGTCGACCATTTCTTTTACCTCAAAATAGCGAAATGTAGGTTTTGGAATACGGGTTAGGTTTCTGTAAATTTCAACAAAATTCAGTAATCCTTTACTGCGTTTCTCAATGGTGCTGATTGCATTCGAAACATCATCAAGGGTTTCAGCATCCTCTTTGCGCTTGGGGGGATTATTTTTCCTGGTATCTTCAATTATGTCGGAAACCGTTGCTGCCAATGAAGAAATTGGAGTTATGGAATTCATTATTTCATGGGTTAAAACCCTGATAAGTTTCTGCCATGATTCGATTTCTTTCTGCTCCAGTTCCGGATTTATATCCTGGAAAGAAACCAATAGAAATTCCTCACCTCTCATCTTAAACTGAGTGGCATTAATTGCAAGTTGAATTAACTCGTCATCAACATATAATTTAACGAGTTCCTTTTCACCAGACCTCATATTTAAAAGTACTTCAGGCAGATCGGGAGAAACATTTTTTAAATCGTTTATACTTCTTAGAGTACTAAGTTGAAATAATTTTTTTACGGCATTATTGTAAACATCTACAGAACCATCTCGTTTATAAACTAATATTCCTATGCTAACATGTTGAATAACAGTTAGTAAATAATTGAAATGTTCTTCTTTCTCGGTTTTGTTTTTATTAAAAGCCTCAATTACAAGGTTGAATTCTTTATTGAGTTCATTAAAACTCCTTCCTAATTCATTGTCGGTAAAACGAGTGGTAAAATCAGTATGTCTAATGGATTCGAAAAGTTTTACCAACTTATGATTTGTTTGTTCGGTGAATCGAATCAGGGAGATTAACTGCAGAATAAACAGCGCTGCTAAAATTATTGAACTTACAAAATAGGCATCATTTTCAAAGATTACCACAACCATTACTAATGTTATAGCCAGCAGTATAACCCTAACGATTATTTGTATTCTGAAATTTTTAAATACCATATTTTTCTATTCTCCTGTATAGGGAGGCTCTTGTTAAACCTAATTCTTTTGATGCTCTGCTAATGTTTCCGCCATGCTTATCAACAACTTTACGAATTAGCATTTTTTCCACTTCCTCAAGATTCATATTTTCAGGAGAAAAGTCACCATCCTCGTTTTTTTCTTTTTCCATAAAGAAATCGTGTGGTTCTAAAACATTGGCATCGCTGAGAATAACTGCTCTTTCTACCGCATGTTGCAATTCTCTGATATTTCCGGGCCAGGAGTGTACTTCCAATCGTTTTAAAGTTCCAGCGCTAATTCTCTTTTTTGGAAGTTTGTATTTATTGCAATACACCTCGATATAATGTTCAGTTAATGCCTGAATATCTTCAACTCTTTCCCTTAAAGGAGGAACGGTAAGTTCCACAGTATTAATTCTGTATAATAAATCCTGACGGAATTTGTTTTCACTTACCATTTTAGTAAGAGGCATATTAGTAGCACAAATTAGTCTTACATCGATTGGGATTTCCTTATTGGAGCCAAGGCGAATTACCTTTCTGCTTTGCAAAACACTTAATAGTTTTGATTGCAATGGTTGCGAAAGGTTTCCAATTTCATCAAGAAAAATCGTGCCTTTGCTTGCTACCTCAAATCTGCCGGGCCGGTCTTCTTTGGCATCTGTAAAAGCCCCTTTTTTATAACCAAATAATTCGCTTTCGAATAAACTTTCGGTAATAGCCCCTAAGTCAACATTTATAAAAACGTTATCACTTCTGCGAGAGGCCCTGTGAATGGCTCTTGCAATAACCTCCTTACCAGTTCCGTTCTCACCTAATATCAGCACATTTGCATCTGTCCTGGCCACCTTCATAGCAATTGCCAAAACCTTTTTCATTGCCGGTGAACTGCCAATCAGATTATTGTATTTATCATCCTCATTGGCAACAAGTACTTTTTGAGTAGATTTTAAACTTTGTATTTCCAACTTCGACTCTCTCATTTTTATTGAGGCCTCTATGGTTGCAAGTAGTTTTTTATTCTCCCAGGGTTTTAAAATAAAATTTGTAGCCCCTTGCTTAATCCCCTGAATTGCAAGTTCAATATCACCATATCCCGTAATAAAAATTACTGTTGCAGCAGGGTCATTTTCCATAATTACGTTTAGCCAATGAAACCCTTCTTTACCACTTGTGGCATCGCGCGAGAAGTTCATGTCCAATAAAATGACATCGTAATTCTCTGTTTTCATTAAATCGGGAATGTTGTTGGGATCATTTTCGGTATGGATAATTTCAATATGTTGTCGTAAAAACATTTTGGCCGCTAGCAAAATATCAGTATCGTCATCAACAATTAATAACCTGGCCTTAATCTTTGTCATCTGGAAATATATTTTTGGTGCTTTATTAAAAATCAAATCATGTTACTAAAATAGTACAATATGTTCACCTGTGTACAAAAATATGGACGAATTCGAACATAATAAGTTACAAATTTTAACAATTATTTTTTATATGACTGAAAAACAAGATGATATGCTTATTGGCATGGACTTAGTTAAACAATGTTAAGAATTATTAAAATTAGGTTAAGTTTGTAGGTCATGATAATTACAAATGGATTAACAAAAGTATTTAAGTCGGAAGGTGTTGAAACTTTGGCACTTAAGGAGGTTAGTTTAAAAGTCAACCAAGGTGATTTTATTGCTATAATGGGACCTTCAGGATGTGGAAAGACCACCCTATTAAACTTATTGGGATTAATTGATGAGCCTACTGCCGGGAAATATTTTTATTTCGGACAAGATGTATATACACTTAGCGAACGTCAAAAGACGGAATTAAGAAAGCAAAATATTGGTTTTGTATTTCAAAATTTCAACCTTATTGATGACTTAACAGTATATGAAAATATTGAGTTGCCACTAATTTATCTTGGCTGGAAGAAAAAGGCGCGCAATGAAAGAGTAGCGGAGGTTATAAATAATATGGAACTGGATCATAGGCAAAAACTGTTTCCAATGCAACTTTCAGGCGGACAACAACAAAGGGTTGCTGTTGCGCGTGCAATAGTTGCAAAACCTCCATTACTTCTTGCTGATGAGCCTACCGGAAATCTGGATTCGCTTCATGGAGAGGAAGTTATGAGTATTTTGGGTAGGTTGAATAATGAGGGAACAACCATTATTATGGTAACACATTCACAATCTGATGCCGCATATAGCCGTAAAATTGTTCATCTTTTCGATGGCCAAATAATTAACGAAAACATTATAAAAGGGTCATAAATTGATATTCAATTATCTTAAAATAGGGTTTAAAATATTATATCGGCAAAGAGGATATTCCTTGCTGAATATAATAGGTTTGTCGCTGGGAATTGCTGTTTTTGTTTTCATTTATTTGTATGTCCAAAGTGAATTTAGATACGACAGACACTGGAAAGATGATGACAGAATTTACCGAATAAGTACGGAGTACAATATTAATGATCAAAGAGAGCTGGTTGCTCTTACTCCCTTTATTTTATCCAATAGTATAAATAGTCATTTGGAGGGAGTAGAGAGTGTAACTAAAATATTCTTTTCCGATCCTTCGGATGTAAATGACATGTCCACTCTCATTTATAATGATATTGTTTATGAAGTTCCCGACATAACTCTCGGCGACTCAAATGTGTTCAGAATATTTAATTTCGATTTTATTGAAGGAAATGCCTATAGTGCACTTGAAAAACCAAACTCAATTGTAATATCGTCGGATGTTGCAGCCATGATTTTTGGCGAAGAAAGTGCGTTGGGAAAGAAAATCAAAACTCATATCAGAGAATATACGGTAACAGGAGTTTTTGAGAAGAAAGGAAAACCCACACACCTTTTTTTCGACGCTATTGTTTCGGTAAACTCACTTAATGAAGAAAGATTAGGCGCAATGACCCATGACTGGTTTTGGATGAGTTGTTATACTTATGTAAAGCTTAAAGAAAATATTGATGGAGGTAATTTTGAATATGATTTAAACGAATATACTAATGCCCAAATACAAAACTTCATCGAACAATCGGAAGTAAGTATAAGAGGCGTAACCAAGTTTAGTTTGGAATCTATTAAGGATGTTCACTTTAATACTTCACTGCTTTACGATAATCCTGAAAACGTAGATAAATTATATTTACTGGTATTTGGAATTATTGCTGCATTTATTCTGCTAACAGCTTCTATTAACTATGTTAACCTGGCAACAGCAAGATCATTAAAAAGGGCAAAAGAAATCGGGGTTTTTAAAGTGCTGGGAGCCATTAAACGTCAGTTGGCATTTCAATATATAAGCGAATCGCTAATACTCACCACTTTAGCCTTTATTATTGCTCTTTCTTTGGTTGAAATCCTAATGCCTCAGTTTAATATTTTAGTGGATAAAAATTTGACATTGGTTGGAAGTCTTTTTTCTTCCGATGGTATCGTTTTCGGTTTATTACTCATATTTTTAATATTTACACTTTCAATAATTAGTGGTTATTTTCCTGTTTTTGTGTTAGCATACTTGCAACCTGCCAATGTACTGAAAGGAAACAGGATATTAATTAGCAAGCATGGTGAAACTCGTTTTACAACTGCAGGTTTGCGAAAGTTTCTTGTTACTACCCAGTATATTGTTGCCATTAGCATGATTATTAGCACAGTAATCATTTATCAGCAAATGATGTTTTTAAAGAGTTACGATTTGGGCTTCAACAGTAAAAACGTGATGGTTATTAACCTTCCTCAAGACACTGCTTTTAGGGACAGAGCAAATGATTTCTTTGAAGATATTACAAATAATGATGATGTATTAATGTCGGCTGTAGCCGGAAATATTCCGGGTTATACAACAGGCAGGATGATGTATTATGTAAACGACTCGAATAATATTAAAACGTTGAGTGTTTTTTTGGTTGGATCGAATTTCTTCAAATTACTTGAAATACCATTGATGGAAGGAAGTTTCTTTGTTGAAAGGCCGAATGATGATAGTTCATTGGTTTATATTGTTAATAAGGCTGCTCTTGACACCCTTGGTGAAAGAAATTTGGTGGGGAAAAATCTTATTGGTTCAACCGGAACTTCAGGAGAGGTTATTGGAGTAGTAAGAGACTTTCAGTTTTCATCATTATATAATGGGATAAATCCATTGGTAATAATGTTTTCCGATACCCGAACCCGCTATTTGTTACTTAAACTGAAAGATGGATGCCAGCAAGATATCATGAAGCATATAAATGGGGTTTGGAATAAATATAACAGAACTCAGTATTTGCATTACACTTATCTTGACGATAAACTGGCAAGTTTGTATAAGGGCGATTATAAAATGCTGTCGCTATTTATCTATTTTTCCATATTTGTTATTTTTATCGCTAGCCTGGGGTTATACGGACTTTCTTCATTTTTAATAGAACAGAGAACAAAAGAGCTAGGCATTAGAAAAGTTCTTGGTGGTTCTGCAAAAAGTATATTATTGCTGCTGGCAAAAGACTATCTGAAACTTGTCCTAATTGCAGGTGTTATTGCATCCCCTATTGTTTATTTCCTTATGAGTAGATGGTTGAATACATTCGCCATTAGCACACAACTCAATGTTTGGATATTTATTTTTAGTATTGCCTTAGTGCTTTTAATAGCCCTGTTAACAGTTTATATTCGTGCCCGTAAAGTAATTAAAGAAAGACCGTCGAGATCAATAAATTTTGAATAGTTTTAATGTGGTATAATATCATAATATCAGTTACTTACTAATATATGATTGTACAACCAAATTACGATTTTCAACATGAGTTTTTAATTCTTCAACTGCCTGATCAAAATCACTTGGGCTGTGAAGGAAGCTATAATCAACTTCTTCAGCATAAGCATATTCTTTTAAAAGTTGATAGTAATTATCATAAGTTGATTGCATAGATGATGGAATAAAAACTTCGTCAACAAATTGCTGCACATAGGTTTTGTATAAACTTTCATACTCATCAATATCCATTAAATATCTTATTAATGGCCAGTTACTTCCTACTTCCTGTAGAGATATACTCAGGGCGCCACCCATTTTACCATCCTGAAAAGCCTCATTATTATCCCATGGGATCCATGTTAATTTATTGTCGGAAGGATTGTTATAGAGATAGTAATTATGTGTCATAACACCATATGTATCCCAGTTTTGAATTACTGTATTGGCTGCAAGCCATTTCATAAAAGTATCCACATTAAAAACCGTGTTCAAATCCGATTTCCATTGTACTGTATTTGTGTTTCTATCGCTACTATTAATGGTGTTATAAAGTGATACTACATCAGTATAGTCTGCTAAATCTTCATTTGTTTTCTTTTCCATTTCGTTATCATTATAACTCCCTTGTGCAAAACTGGCAGCATCTCCATCAGGTTTATAAAGATTTCCCTATCCATCACTAAACTGCGAGTCGAGTACGCTATCATCTACTTCTTCCACCAGAGCATAAACACCGTAATATTGTGGCCCGTCTCCATGATCAATATATACAATACAAAATGCTGTTTGGGCTGAAGGCAATCCAAAATTCCTAAATAAATCTGCCCCTATTTTTTCTCGCATCAAACTGGCATCATCATAGTTATTGTTGAGGTTTAGTTGCTTAAAGCCATAGAACCTTTGATTTTCCAACCCAGGAAATTCATCTTCAAATTCATCGAAATCAAGTTTTATGGAAAGTTTATTATTTCCCATTTGATAGGTGGAAAACAAACTGGAGTTACCTTTAAACCGCATCCCCACATTATACCATTCTATTCCATTAAATTTAAAATTACAGTTTTGCCATATAGGGGTATAATCGCTAGAGCCTCCTCCTCCCGGTCCGGGACCGCCACCTGATCCTAAATTTTCGGCCAGATCTTCCTGCATGTTATTCCAGTTATCACTGCTTATTTCTATATCGAAACGTAGGACTTTGTTTTGCTCAAAAACTATGTCGTAATTTGGTTCCACATTATTGCTATGTGTTTCTGCAGTCCAGTCAGGGTAAGAAGATGTATTGTCTTCAGTAGTTAGTTCCGCTTTTCTGCATCCCAGTGTTATGCCTAAAATTAATAATAGACTGAGGGAAATGATTATTTGTAATTTCATGGCTTTATAATTTTAATTTGTAAGAAAATCAAATAATGTTTTTGTTTTTATATTCTTGTAAGTAGTAGTCGAATTTGTAGTAAACACTTATATAGTTGTGTTTAAAAAGTTTATAGTCAATTTCTGCCTTATACCTTATTTTATATAGTTGATTATCATCCATTTGATGATAGAGTTCAGCGCCTATGGAAGGTGTTATCTTATTTTTCGGAATATCGTATTTCAGGGATAATTTATATCTCAGAAAATTGTCCTTTTGGCTGTCGGAAATATCATCGGAATAGTTAGTATAACTTAAACGAAAAGCCGGAGTAAAGTCGTTTATTTTGTTTTTATAGGTGGCGTTAAAGCCAAAACGTTGCGATAATTCTGTATCCTTTCCTTCTCTGGGATTTACAATAAACCTATAATTTCCCCCAACATAAACATGTTTAATGAGTTTATAGGAAACCTCTGTTTCCAGGAGATATTTTGCCACTGAAAAACTCTCATCAAAACGTATTTCAGGGCTAATATTAATTTTTAATTTTTTTATTGGTTTTAATTGTAAATCGAAGGCTGCTCTGCTTTGGAAATCGTTTTCAACATCCTGGGAGTAAACCTGAAAACCAGCGCTTATTAAAAATATTGATAATAAAACCTTTATATTTATTATTAGTGTTTTCATGATTGTAAATTTTTATTGGTACCATTAACATTAAAAAAGAGTGTTATTTCTGCTACATCTTTTAAAAAGTCGATTTTTACTATTTCATAGCGTTTTATCTCGATACCAGTTCTGTCTTTTAAATCCTGCAGAAGTTCATTATTATTTTTAGAGTGGATATTTTCAATTTTCTCATAGATTAGTTTTATTGATTGTTCCTGCTTCAGCATAAGCCTGGCTTCGAGTATCCACAAACAAAACAAAATTGCAGAGTTGGTAAATATCAGTTCGGCATAACTTACTTTTTTGCTGGAAAGAGCATTTATTACCGATATGCCTATAATCACAAAGAGATAGGTCATTTCTTTAATCGGGATGGCTGAAGTACGGTAACGTATTATACCAAATATTGCAAATAGTCCGAATGCAAAGCCGAGTTATAATTTCACACTATTTAATAATGTGCTTAGTAAGAATATAATAACACCAATTGCTAAGTAACTAAAATAGAAATCTTTACGCCGGCTATTTTTTGCATATATAAAATGTACGGCAATAAATATTAATGCAGTATTCAGAATGAAACGCACTACTAAGTGAGTAAAATCTTCCACATTAATTAACTTTATACCCAGAAAGCGTATTTGATCTTCCCAATTTTCTATTGCAGGTAGTATTTCTTGCATTGCTGCTGCACCTTTCTCAACTATTGTTAAACCACTCATTTTAATTTATTTTGAGGTTAGTATTAGTTTCTTTTTCAATATATCTCAACTTGGCTTTAAAAGCATTTCTCTTTACTTCAGTATCTACTATACTTTTTCCAATACAATATTTACTAAAGCCGGATGCCTTTAAGCGAAAATCTCTCATTGCCAATGATAATGCAGAATTTTTTGAACGTCCGTCGGCTTTTATTTCTACTACCGCTAAGTCGTTCAAAATCAAATGCTTATTCTTAAAGGTAAATTCCAGATTCAAATCGATGGTACAACGTTCCTTTAAATTTTTGTTTACCAGAGTAATGCGTGTAAACTTATTGTGAAGAGAAAGATTAAGATAATCTGCAATAAAAGGTGTTGATTGTTTAATAAAATGCTTTTCCTGTTCGGAGAATTCACTCTTAAAGTTATTGGTTGGAATACGTCGTTTTATTGTACGGCCTTTATTGTTTTTGAATTTAATCTCTAGAAATCCCATATCAGATATCACATAATTTCTTTTTCTGATTTTATACCTGTTTAATTTACCATTGTGATGAGCAATAAACATGGAGTTTTCAGGAGTGTCGAAATATATGGTTGAATACGGCATTGCTGTTTCACCTGATATCTCGAGTATGTAATAATCATTTTTTATTTCCTCCAAAACAGTTTGTAGCGACGATGCATTGAACCAATATTTTCTATCGATTCTGTTCATCAGTTTTACTTTATCCATTTGGTCGAGCGAAATACTTGAAAATGATTTTGTGATTTGCATAATGAAATAGTTATTAATGAATACTATATCAATCCTTAAATTGTATATGCAAATAACTATAGTAAGAGGTGCTATAAAAAATTAAATCAACGTTTGGGTTTATTTTATCAACGAATGGAAATAATTTAAGGTAGAAGAGTAAGTATAATAAGAATCAATAGTGTATATTCAATCATTATAATTCATTCTATCCAAAAGCATTAATAATGGTATTGGCTTATCAGTTTGCAATATATCCGGATTTAGTTTTAATGCTTGTTTATTGCCAATATCAGTTTTAGCTCCCCACATCATGACATAAATTCCCTTTTTATGGGCGTATTCTATAGTATCATAAGTTGTATTAACTGAGGCTCCAATTCCAAATATCTGATTATCAACTGCATCGTTAACGTAAAATCCCACTAGAAAGCCTTTGTTTTTCAGGCCAAGATCTTTTGCCATTGTTAGAAAACCGAGATCGCCTTCAATAAATACATTTCCCGACATTCCATATTTATTACAGATACGCTTTATCGCCAATAAAAAAGTCCTTCTATAGTCATTGTCATTAGTATGGTCGGCATCCAGTTTACAGTCGAAGGAAAAATAGTATTCTCGTAAATTCTCAATAGAAGAGAAAAGTTCTTCCACGGAAACAATTTTTACATCCGATTGGATTGCATTGTAATTACAGTCGGCTATTTCATTCCAATTATAATCATATATTTTGCCTGAACATTTTGTTCTGTTATCCAGAATCTCGTTATGAAATATTACCAATACGCTATCTTTAGTAATCTGAATATCCATTTCACTACCATCCGCTCCAATTTCGAGTACCGGCAGTATAGATTCCAAGGTGTTACCGGGATATTGAAAATGATCGCCCATTCCTCTATGTCCTAGTATCATTAAGGTATTATGATTAAGGTTTTTAATTCTATAATCCTCTTTCTTATCACAACTCACCAAAAAAGAAGTAATTAATATTAATAAAAGATGACTGTATTTTAAGTATTTAGTCCACATCTATTTTTTATGTTTTTTATTTCCGAAGGCATAGCCCAACATAAGGTTGATTGTGGCCCAAGAAGAGTTGTTTGAACTTTTCCAAAAGGAATTCTCCGGATATAATTCCGATAAAGTATTATTTGAAGTGTTCGAATATATTTTAGTTAAAATTGAAATATTTAAATCAATACTAATTCTGCCAAAGGCAATGTATTGTGCTCCTATTCCTCCACCAACATTAAATCTATATGTTGAGTTGTTTATTTTATCCAATCTGTCTGTAAGTGAATAATAAACTTCTTTTTTCATAAAATAATGGTAATAGTCGAGGTTAAGGTTTGTATAGATTTTTAAATTTATTTTTTTAAAAGGTTGTAAAACAAAGTATCTGACAGAAGGAATAATATGATACCCGCTAATTTGAACATCTTCCCTGGTAAAAGAAAAACCCTGATTTTCATCAAAATAGTCATGATATTTGGTAAATGAATAATCCTGAAACTTACCCAAATCAGTCATTAGGGTTATTGAAAAGTTTCTATTGATACTTCTTTGATATTCAATTCCGATCCACTTTTGATTTAAATTAGTAAATAATGGGGGTAGAGAAACAAGGTTAATTTGAATGATATTTTTTTTAAAAGAATTCAAACTATCATTTTGTCCATTTGTCATTAAAAATGAACTCATAATAATAATCAAAATTGTTAGGCTCTTTTTGATATTTGTTAATTTTTATATCCCTAACTGCTCTTTTAGTCCTTTAATGCGCGATTTGCTAACATTGGCACTGCTGCCATCTTTAAGAATAACTGCATAAGTTTCTTTACCATATTTTTCAATTTTATTAATATGGTTGATATTGATAATATGAGAGCGATGAACTCGGGTAAACGTATCTTGTGGCAGGGCAGTTTCGAAATAGTTCATGGTTTCTTTTTTCAGGTATTTTCCTTTGGGAGTAATAATTTCTACATAATCATCCTGAGCCACAAGTTGTATTATATCGGTAACATCAACTTTATCAATTTTATTACCTGTTTTAATGAACAGACTTTCAATAATTTCGGTATCCTCTTTTATTTTGTTACTTAGGGATTGGATATTTTCTGATTGCTGTTTGTTGTTTTTCAGCCTCATAAAAACTTTGTCGATGGCTTCTTTAAAACGTTGGCGTGAAAATGGTTTCATCAAATAGTCAACAGCGCTTAGTTCGAAGGCTTTTATGGCATACTGATCGAAGGCTGTTGTAAAAATAACTTCAGGCATTTCATCGATAAGTTCCAGCATTTCGAAACCTGAAAGTTTTGGCATTTGAATATCAAGAAAAACCAGATCGGGTTTATTATTATTTATGGCTTTTACGCCTTTAAAACCGTCTTCACATTCTTCAATAAGTTCCAGATTATCATAATCTTTTAAATAAGCCTTTACAAGATCTCTTGCAGGCTGCTCATCTTCAACTATTATAACTCTTAACTTGTCCATATTCAAAGATAATAAATTTTTAATTTTTATTTAGTGGCTGCATGATCAATGGGAAATTTAAGTTTTGCTGTGAAAGTTAATTTTTCAGCAATTGTTTCTAGTAAATCCTGACGTTGATAGATTAATTGAAGTCGCTTTTTAATATTAGAAAGCCCAATTCCATTACCTGCTTTTTTAACTGCTTCAGGATCGTAATCATTGCTAATTTCTATAAATACATAACCTTTTTGAATGCCACATTTTAGTTTTACAAGCACTTCTTCCGAACTATTATAAACGCCATGTTTAATGGAATTTTCTATCAAAGGTTGTAAAATCATATTAGGGATTCTCATTTTTGAGCATTTATCAGAAACTTCTGACACGAAGTTAAGACGCTTACCAAACCTTACTTTTTCGATATCCAGATATCGGTTTAAATTATCTATTTCAGCCGCGAGGCTGGTTTGTTCATTTTTATCATGACTTAGGGAGTATCGAAGGAAATCGGAAAGTTTAATAACCATCTCCTGTGCTTTATCAGGATTTGTTATAGTAAGGGAACTAATTGAATTTAAACTATTAAATAAAAAGTGAGGATTTATCTGCGATTTAAGAGCTGTAAGTTCAGCTTCTTTTACAAGATTTTGAAGGTCGGATTCTACTTTTAGTTTTTCCTGCAAATCTTCATAATAAAGCATTACATAGTAAAACATTATGAAAAACATATAGAAGAAAATTCCGCTTATAACTCTCCATGGCAAGCTGTCGTTTAAGAACTGCAGATAAGATTTATCATCGCCATAAAGGCCTCTTAAAAGGAAATAGTTTATTAAAATCCAAATTACAATTACTACCAGGCCTGTAATTAAATGACTGATTATCAGGTCAAATGTTTTTTGTTTCTCTCTTAGGTTGAAACGTATTACAAACCAGAGATTATAGCCAATAATAGCAAATAAAAAATTAAATAAAGCAGAGTCGGCCAGAGAAATTGTACCTGGTATATCATAGAAAAAATTAAGAATTATGGTATGGATTCCGAAGATTACGGTCCATACCATAAGGAATGATAGTAAGTATGATCTGTGCTTTGATATTGGATTCAGCATAGATATTTATTTAGTAGTTTTTTACCTCAATTCCACCGAACATTGCAAATCCCTTAAGGACTAATGTTTTAGCCGGATCACCATCAGAAGGGCGAATACTTCTTTTATCACTAAATCCGCCGAACAATGAAAATACATCCGACTTTATTCGCCAGTCTTCAGGTATTATTAGTTTCGATCCTCCAAACATGGTGAATAAATCGATAACGCATCCTTCGGGAGAAATGTCGGCGCTTTTTAAATCAAATTCAGAACCTCCAAAAATAGCAGTTATTCTTCCACCTTTAAAATTGTTCGACTGTACTCTTTTGTTTCCTCCTCCAAGTATTGAAATATCATCCAGATAGTCCATGTCCATTTCACTTGTTTTACCCCCCGGGCCATCGAATGTGCGGGTTGAATGTCCGGAACTATGAATCCTTCTTCTGGTAAGTATAAGTGCTCCTACGCCAATTAAAACCAAAGGCCATAAAACCTGATTTAGTCTTATATTGTAATGGAATATACTTGGTAACCAGAATAGTATTCCAAGACCAATTAGTACATATGCTGTGTTCTTTCTTTCAGGAGATGACAGCATAACAATTCCAATACCTATCATCAATGTTTTCCATGAAAAAATATAATGACTGATATTGAAATATACCAAGTCAAAAGTATCGAAAAATAGTAATGCTCCGGCCACTATCAGCAGGCCCCCTGCGAGCATCTTTTTATCTAGGTGATTTTTATTATTATCTTCCATTGTTTTCTTATTAAAATTCAAGGGCAAAACTATCTTAATAAGCAACTAAAGTAAATAATAATTCGGTAAATGGGAGAATAATATCGGTGAAATGAGATTTAACTTATGATATATTAATTATTCATGAAAATAAACTCGTTTTACACGGCGCGAAATGCGGCTTAGCAGTTCATAAGGAATAGTTTCTGCTTTCTTAGCTAATTCATCAACTGTGTGCTTCGCGTCGAACACTATAACGTCGTCACCTTCTGCTGCATTAATATTTTCCAGGTCGACCATACACATGTCCATACAAATATCACCTATGATGGTTGCCGGTTTGTCTTTAATCCAAAGTTCACCACCTTTATTACTCAAATTTCTTGCAAGGCCGTCGGCATATCCAATTGAAACTACTCCTATTTTCATGTCCTTTTCAGCTATAAAACTTCTGTTATAACTAATCGATTCACCTTTTTTTACGTGGTTTATTTTTGATATTATTGATTTTAAGCGAGTTGCATTGCTAATTTTGCCCTTGTCCTGAGTAGCCCCTGCAACACCATAAAGTCCGATACCCAATCTAACCATATCGAAATGTGCCTGTGGAAAGCGGCTTATTCCAGCCGTATTCAGTATATGTTTCAGCACTTTATGTGGGCTATTTCCAATAATTGACTCTGCCATGCTGTTAAACTTTTCTATCTGTTGCCTGCTAAAATCGTCAAACTCACTTTTGTCGCTGGCTGCCATATGCGAAAATACCGATTGAACATAAAGAAAAGGATTAGCATTTAATTTTTCAATTAATTCAGAAATTTCTTCCTCTCTGAAACCCAGTCTGTTCATGCCAGTTTCCAGTTTGATATGTATTTTTACAGGTTTATTGCTGGGCAGTAAATTATCCTTTATCGTTTTTTCCAGAAGTTTCAAGGCCCTAAAACTAAATATCTCGGGTTCCAGATTATATTTAATCATGGTGTCGAATGAATGTTCTTCGGGACTCATTACCATTATGGGCGTTTTTATGCCTGCTTTTCTGAGTTCAACTCCCTCGTCTGCATAGGCAACACCCAGGTAATCAATGTTATGAAATTCCAAAAGATTGGCTATTTCAAATCCTCCACTACCATATGAAAATGCTTTAACCATTGCCATAATCTTGGTATCAGCATTTAGTTTACTCCTAAAATAATTCAGGTTTTCAACTATGGCACCAAAGTTTATTTCCAAAACTGTTTCATGCAATTTTTGTTGCAGTTTCCTGCTTATGCGTTCGAATTCAAAAACCCTGGCTCCTTTTAAAAGAACAATCTGATTGGCGAAGGATGAGAAAGAAAAATTGGTAAGAAATTCATTGGTATTTTTATAAAAGATGGCATCATCATCAAATTTATCTGCCTGACGGGAAATATTACTACCTATGCCGATAAATCTATTAATGTTTTTATCATCGATGAGTTTTGCAACAGCGGTATAAAGTTCAACATCATTTTTCCTGCTTTGAAGAATATCAGATAAGATTACTACGGTTTTTCTACCACTTACTTCTGTATTACTCTGTTGTTTTAAAAAGTCGATTGCTATGCTAAGTGAGTTAAAATCAGAATTATATGAGTCGTTAATAATAATACAATTATTAGTACCCTCCTTTAGTTCAAGCCTCATGGCTATGGGAGTTAAAGAAAGCATGCGATTGGCGATAATTGAGTTTTCGTAATTCATTAAAAGCATTAACGACCAGCAGTGAATAGCGTTTTCAATTGAAGCATCATCAGCAAAAGGAATTGTAATTGAAATATTATTTCCTCGATAACGAGCATTTATAATCGATTGCTGTGCTTCTTTTTGGATTTGAGTAATCATCAAATCGCTGTCTTCCTGCTTTCCCCAAATAAAGCTGTCGACTTTTTTTAAAATTTCCGATTTAATAATAATTTCATGTATATCTTTTTGATCTGAACTAAAAATCAGGGTGTCAACATGTGTGAAGAGTTTTAGTTTCTCTCCAATTTTTTGTTTTTGGTTAATGAAATTTTCATCGTGAGCTTGACCGATATTAGTAAAAATTCCAATATTTGGTTTAATAATATTTTGCAGGTTTCTCATTTCTTCCGGCTCTGAAATTCCTGCTTCGAAGATTGCCAGTTCATTGGTTTTATCCATTTGCCATACAGAAAGTGGCACTCCAATCTGGGAGTTATAACTCTTCGGACTTCTTACTATCTTTTTATCCTTATAAAGGAGTTGGTATAGCCATTCTTTGATTACTGTTTTACCATTACTGCCTGTAATTCCAATTACCGGAATATCAAACTGTTGACGATGAGCAGCCGCCAGACTTTGGAGTGCTTCAGTAGTATCTTTTACAACGAAAAATACAGCCTGTGTAAATTCTGATTTTATGTATTCTTTATTGGAAATTACAAAATAATGGAGGCCTTTATTATAAAGTTCGTTTATGTATTTATGCCCGTTATTACGTTTTGAAATTAATGCAAAAAAAAGGCAATTTGCCGGGTTAATAAGTCTGCGACTATCAATAAGTATATCCTTAATTTTAAGGGATTCAACTGCTTCTGATGAAACTATTTCAGCCTTTAAAATTTCACTTATTTGTTTAGCCGTATATTCGTAATGAAACATTATTGTATTTTCCTGTCTTCTGTATTTCTATTATTCGGTTTTTTCTCGAATAATCCGAAAGGAAGAGGGTTTGAGTTCTCTTCGTCGTATTTTTTTCTTGCAATAAAAATATCTTTTGCAAGGTAAATTGATTCTCTCATTGACATGGAAGAAGATGTTCCTGAACCGGCTATGTCGTAAGCAGTACCGTGTGCAGGGGAGGTACGAACAATTGGTAATCCAGCAGTAAAATTTACTCCACCATTTACAGCAATTGTTTTAAAGGGAGCAAGTCCCTTGTCATGATACATTGCCAGAACACCATCGTATTTTGCCAATTCCGTTGATCCAAAAAAGCCGTCAGCGGCAAACGGACCGTATGCAAGTATTCCATTTTTTTTAGCCTTTATAAGCGCAGGTAAAATTATTCCCTCATCTTCGGTTCCCAGCAAACCCTTATCGCCTATGTGAGGATTTAGTCCCATAACTGCAATTTTTGGTCTTGGTATACCAAAATCTCTAATTAAGGAATTATGGAAAACTTCAAGTTTTGAAAGTATCAGTTCTTCATTTATGCTATTTGAAATTTCCTTTACGGGAATGTGACCTGTAACAGTTCCAACCCGAAGGTCGTTGTGAACCATTAGCATAAGATAATTTTCAACTCCAAATTCGTTTGCCAAATACTCAGTATGCCCTGGGAATTTGAATTCCTCCGATTGTATATTTGCTTTGTTAAGAGGTGCAGTAACCAAAACATCAATTTTATTATCCTTAATATCCATAACAGCCTGTTCTAAAGCTTTAAATGCCATAGTGCCTGCCTCCTGAGTAGATTTGCCGGTTTCTATTTTAAACTCTTCGTTGGAAATATTTACGATATTTACTTTACGAACATATAATTCTGAGGCATTTTGAGTAACATTATAGTTGAAATCTTTCTGCTTTGTTAATTTGCGGTAGTAGGCTAATACTTTCGATAAACCATAAATAACCGGAATAAATAATTCAATTAGTCTGTTGTCATTTAGCGAATTAATAATCACTTCATAACCTACGCCATTAAAATCACCATGGGTGATTCCTACTTTAATATTGTTGTTTTCTTCTTTCTGATTCATTATGCAAAATTATTATCTGCAAATGTAAGGATTTTGCACTTAAGTGTTTTTTATATTATTAAACTTAGAGAAATTTAATTTGGCAATTTGTGATTACCATAAGTAGATGCCAGATGTAAAAAAACCTAGTTGTAATCAATTACAATATAGTCTTTTAACCATTTAATGAGCCCGTCCTCAAGTTCCGAAGGCGACACAGGTTTTGAAATAAATCCAAGCATGCCGGCATTAAGGCATTTTTCTTTAGATTCTCCCAGAACATTAGCTGTCATGGCAAGGATAACTGGAGGCTTTTTGTTGTTCTCTTCACAGTATTTTAGAATCTTCTCGGTAGCCTCAAGACCATCCATTTCCGGCATTTGCACATCCATTAAAACCATTTGAAAATCACTTTGCTTACAGGCTTCTAAGGCTATTGCCCCGTTAGCGGCTATTTCAGGCATAATACCAAATTTATTCAGCAAACTTGTGGTAACTTTCTGATTTATAAGATTATCTTCAGCAACTAAAACATTTACACCATCAAATTTTATTTGTGACTTTTTTAGTTCATTCAATTCTTTAATTTCTTCTTTTGGTTTATCAACGGTATCTTGTAAGGCTTTCCACAAACTAATTTCACGAGCTGGTTTAAGTATATAGGCGCTGAATAATTTTCGTTCTTCTTTAGTAAATTTAATCTTAATGGAAGATAATAAAATAATTGGTAAATTCTTACCATTTTCAAGTTCCCGTATTTTATTCGCTACTTCAATACCGTCAATATCAGGCATTTGCATATCTATAATTGCAAAATCATAAGTTTGTTGCCTTAGGAAAGCCAGAATTTCTTTATAGTTGCTACCCATTGAAACATCAATACCCCAATTCTCGAGTTGGGATGATAGTATTTTTAAATTAGTATGGTTGTCATCCAGGATAATCGCTTTATTACCTTTAAATGTATTTTTATTAGTTTGGAAGATGTTTTGACCCTGATTTAGATCTTGTTCCACCAGTATGGTGAAAGAAAATGTGGAACCCTTATTAATTTCCGATTCAACCCATATTTCTCCATTCATAAGGTTAACAAGTTTTTTAGAAATTGCCAGTCCCAGACCTGTGCCTTCAAATTTTCTAGCTATTGATGAGTCCACTTGCGAAAAAGATTGAAATAGTCTGTTCATTTTCTCTTTTGGTATTCCAATACCTGTATCTTTTACTTTAAATAAGAGTTCATAATAATCCCCGTCCTTTTTATTCACGGAAATTGATAATATTACTTCACCCTTTATTGTAAATTTAATGGCATTGTTTATAAGGTTAACAAGTATCTGCTTAAGTCTTTGTTCATCTTTTAAAATAAATCTTGGCACATTGGTATCCTTCTGAAAGAGTATTTCCAGATTTTTTTTAGCTGCATTTGTGCTAAGCATTGTAAGTACCTCTTCAACGCAATTAAACAAATCGAAAGAGTGTTTTTCCAACTCCATTTTTCCTTGTTCAATTTTTGAGAAGTCGAGTATGTCATTAATAACGGTAAGCAGGTTTTCACCACTTATTCTTATGGTATCTACAAATTCTTGTTGTTCGCTGGTTAGTTTTGTTTGCTGTAATAAACCCGTCATACCTATTACACCATTCATGGGCGTTCTAATTTCGTGACTCATAGTAGCCATAAAATCTGCTTTTGCTCTGGCTCCCATTTCTGCTTTTTCAGTTGCCGATTTAAAATACGAAGCAAATCGATACGACAGTATTAATGACTGGAAAAAAAAGAATAATATATATCCGATAAAATAAACAAAAGGCAAATGAGGGAGATAGCCTAAATAGTTAAACACCTGCAAGTTAATTACAATAAAAAGGAACAGAAAACTTATTACTGCAAAATGTGAGCCTGAGAGTTTATGTCTGTTGGCATTAACTATTATATAAGTTCCGTAAATCACATAAATTACTAATATTACAAGAAATGGATCAATACTTAAAGTAAATATACGTGAAGGGAAAAACAAAGTTGTAAGTACCAGAATTAAAGAGGTAATCTTTAAAAAGTTGGCCATTATTTTTGAAGTTTCCTGAGGGTAAAGTATTTCCAAAAACCTCATAAAAAGGAAGACGCTTAAAAACAAGGTAAGGTATTCCAGTCGTGTAGTTATTTCCCAACTTATGGTAGGCAGAATACCATGAAGGAAATACATGTCGGTTCCAATAATTCTATAACTATATACTATGCAGAATAGCGAGAAGTAAAGTACTGCTTTGTTATGTCGGCCAAACATGTATAATCCCAGAAAAAACAATCCACCCATAATTAAGGCCCCTGTCAATAGAAGGGTTGTGCTTAATTCAATTTCCCTCGCTTTAAAAAGTTTTTGAGAGTCTCCAATTTCAATTGGAAGAGAAGTACCTCCTTTGCTATGCGAGAAGTTTGAAATCTGTAAAATCAATTCAAGGCTGCCGGATTTATCATTAATCGACTTAGTAATTGGCAACCAATATGGCTTAGATTCTTCTTTGGATTTTCCTACCTTACCATTATTACTAAAGGGTTTACCATTAATAAAAAGTTGATATTCATCGTAAAAAGTTGGCACATTTAGTGCTAATAAATCCTTTGTAGCGCAGTTTTTTATTAATAATCTATAGGTTGCATATCCGGTAGAACTATAAGCGATACTATCAGAATTCATTTCATTCCACAACTTAGGAAATTCAGTATATATCGGTTTAATATTAGTTGGAAAATCTTCTGGGGAAAGAATTTTTTTCCAATAGAATTCCCATTCTCCAATTAATGCTAAGGTGCCATCTTCACTAAAATCCCAATTTTGTAAATCAATTACGCCCTGAGTTGCCAAAGGAGTTGCTTCGTCTGTAGGTTCTTTGGAATCAGCATTAAAACTGATAAAAAATAATATTACAAACATTAAATATCTGATATATTGCTTGTTTATCATCACATATTAAATTAAGAATCGAATATACATTTTTTTTGTTTACGCTTATAGGCATAAAAAATTAAGGATGTAAATTATTTAAAGATGCGTAAGTGTTAAAAAAAAGATGTTACTATAAAGATGTCCAAAAAAAATGAGAGACCACCTCTTAAGGTAGTCTCTCATAATTCAAAATACTATTATATTATTACAATATCTATTTCCCTGAGGGAACGGAATATATCAGACTATTAGTTCTGTATCCACTAAAATCTTTATACCAGTCGGCATAATTATTACCACCACTTTCAGCCCACTCGCCAAAATGTAAGTAAGCACCTGTTATATCCTGAAATTCAATTACCCAATCAAAGTCATCTGCAATATTAATTGCCCATGGTAAATTGTTTTCTGTTACAAAGTATTTTCCAATACTAGGTTGTGATGCATCATCCTGTGTTCCAAAATATGAATCATCCATCAAATCTGAAGGTTCATAATATGGAAGGTGTATTTCGAGACCTCTAATTCCCGGACTTCCATCAATTACTGAATTAACAATTATAAATGGGTTAAATGTACCTATATCCAGATCGTTATATGTGACCGCGTCTTCTACAAAATTAATATTAATGGTCATTGTTACAGGTTGGATAAAGTCGTACTCTTCCTGTGTGTTAACACCAATTCCACCAGTAGTTTGTGGCATTACACGGCGTACATCATCAAAAACAACTATAGTTGCTTTACTTTGGCCTGATTCAACACCATTACTAGCTATATTAAATACCGAAGAACTTGCAATATCATAACCCGTAACAGACACAATATCTGAAGGATCGACATTTGGTAATGTAAAGGCAAATCCGTTGTGAAGTGAAGCGCCATAAGCTTTTATTGCAAATGTTGCTTCAATGCTTTCTACATTTTCCTGATTATCCTTTGATATATCAAAAGTGTAATCAATAACTAAATCATTAAAGTCATAATCACCTTTTCCAGGCCATAGGTCTTCATATGCCAATGTTCCATCAAATTGCTCTGTAGGTGGATTTATTGGTGGCTCAGGATCTCCGCAGCCAGTAATAGTTTCCTGCTGATCTTCACCTCTTGGAGTTTCAACAACTATTATAAATTCATCTGTAGTAAGTCCAGTGTAAATTAATTCGAGATTTTGATTTACATCCAGTTCATATTCTCCTGCGGCTATTTCAACATTGTTTTTAGTAACTGTATAGTCGTAAGCCGATGTCATATCTCCATCACCTGTGTTACTTATAGTAAATACTACTTCATTGCTTAAACAATCTGAAGAAACTTCGATATATGGATCATCTTCTTCTGGATCCGTTGGGCATGTAAGTACATCTCCATTCACACCCTCATGGAAACTATCAATAATAGTTTCGGCTGCTGAGGCCCATTCTGATGCAGATAATCCTTGCATATCACCACCTCCAAGAGCCGCTTCGGCCTGTGTTAGGAAATCGTTTACTGTCGTATTAGCAAAAGGCCCACCTATAAAAACAAGTTCCCCAAGAGGGACACCTGCTGTATTTGTTCCCAAATAACCGGCTGCATTATAATCCCTATTCAAACGGGCAGCTGTTATCTGATCTGCCATATTATTTCCAAGTTTGTTTTTTCCCTTTCCATCAGGGTTAATATAACTTTGTCCTAGGGCTGCAGGAGAACCACCATCAGGTAAGAAATTCTCAACATCACCGGTGGCATTAAAAGTTAGTGTGTATCCTGAGCCTACTACAAAATCACCAGGATAAACTTGATCAAAATGATCATCCCTAAGTTGTCCTACATTATTACCAGCAGCTTTTTGTCCCCATCCTCCTTTAGAATAAGTTATATAACCCGATAAGTCACAATCGTCATCATTTGTAGACTTAAGAGTATTATTAAAATTATAAGTTACTGTGGAACCTCCAATATAGGCTATATTAGGACCATTTGTGCCATTATAAATGAACCTCAAGTCTATAATGTAATCAGGAATTGTAATTTTTGTTCTAACAGTTCTTGATCCATCATCAGGGAATCCTCTGAAATATTTTACTGAACCATCACGGTTAGTGATAAGTAAAGGTTGTATGTCTCCCTTAGTTGGAAGAACTACCTCTACTTCAAGAGTTTGGGTTGTTTTCCAATCAAAGTCTGGAGGAACTATGAGATTATTCATAGTTTTCACAGTATCCGGTTCTACATTATTATTTCTTTTACAAGAACCTAAAAATGCAATTGCCGGAATAATTAGTATTATTAATAATCGTTTCATAATAGTATTATAAGTAATATTTCTATATTTTAATTATTTTTTATTTTTTCAATTTCTAAAAATGGCACTATGCCATCAATATTTATTCTAGAATCAAAACATGTGCCGAATAGTTAAAGAGCACCAAACCAGTATATTACAGAATTTACAATATATGGATAATTTCCAGTATTGGGAATTGTATGTTAAATTTGGAAAGCATATTTTATTGTTTCTGTAATGAAATTATATTAAAACAATTGGCTATACATTCAATTTTTAAACATAAGAAATTATTTATCTCCATAAATTTTTATTTCGCTAAAACCATTTGAATTCTTATATGCTCTATACATTCCGGATGTATTAAAAACAGTAACAAAATTACCTGCTTTGTCAACTGCTATAATACCTCCCTCAGCACCCTGTTCTTTTAATTTCTTCATAATAACATAAGTGGCGGCCTCTTTTAAGGAAACGCCTGAATATTTCATTATGGCATTAATGTCGTAGGCTACAACATTTCGTATAAAATACTCTCCATGCCCGGTTGCCGAAACAGCACATGCTTTATTATCTGCATAGGTTCCTGCACCTATAATTGGTGAATCACCTACACGCCCTTTCATTTTATTGGTCATTCCACCTGTTGAAGTGGCTGCAGCCAGATTACCATTCATGTCGAGTGCAACCGCACCTACAGTGCCAAATTTGTTTTTATTTGCACGTTTAAAACTTTCCCAGCGGCGGTTTGTAAAAAAGTAGGAACTATCAACTATTTCAAGTCCCTGATTCTTTGCAAATTCATCGGCACCTTTACCTATTAGCATAACATGCGGAGAATTTTCCATAACCTTTCTTGCAGCAAGTACAGGATTTTTAACGGTTTTAATACCTGCAACGGCTCCGGCATTAAGTGTTGCGCCATCCATTATTGAGGCATCCATCTCGTTTTTCCCTTCTGCAGTAAAAACAGAACCCCTACCTGCATTGAAAAGAGGTGAATCTTCCATGCAGTTTATGGCGGTGCTTATGGCATCTAAACTACTACCACCATTTCGAAGTATTTCAGATCCCAGTTCAAGAGCTTCAGATAATTTTTTCTTATAGGCATTCTCCATTTCATCGGTCATTTCCGATTTTAATATGGTACCGGCTCCTCCATGAATTACAATTACCCATTCTGGGTTTTTATCTTTTAACTCAATGTTTTCGCATGAATAAACTGAACAAATTAACACTAATAATAGTGCTGTTGAAATTCTAATTAACATAAAAGTACTTTTAATAAGGTAAAGATAAGTTATTTGTTTTCATTTATTATAATGTATCGGCAAATTTTAGTCCTCTATACAACACTTTTAATACAGTTTATTGGTAAATTATTTTAGAATCTGATTTTGTTAATTAATAACAGATAAAAACTTATTATGATTTAATTCAGTGTTTTGTAATAATTGTGAAAAAATAGCAGATCAATAAATTTATACAAACATCACAAAAACAATGTTTTATGAAATTATTTATCGTTTGCTATTTAGACTCTGTCTATATTACAAAATCTGCATAATGTCATAATTATTCGTTTGTTATAAAAAAACATTAACAATAATTTAACAATCGCTAATTTTAAAAGAGAATATTATGCCTCCACAATTAAAAAGATTGTTACCAGCATTTATCATTTTCATATTACTTTTTCTGGTATTGAAATACTATTTAACTCCTGAAACCTTTGGTGAAAAGGGTCATTATCGATATAGTTCGATAGCAGAAGTTCAGAATATTGATATGAAGTATGCTGGAATGGATAAATGTAATGAGTGTCACGACGATAAAGTTGAAGAACTGGGAATGGATGTTCACGCCGATTTATCGTGTGAAGCTTGTCATGGACCCGGGCTTACTCATGCGGAGAATGACGGGGATTATGAAATACTAATTCCAACAGAAAGAGAATTTTGTGCTCTGTGCCATTCGAAGAACATATCAAGAAGCACAAGGATAATAACTCAGATAAATATTTTAGAACATAATACAGGCAAGAAATGTATTGATTGCCATAATCCACATATGCCATGGGAACTAAAGGAGTAAAAAATTCAAGACGCGACTTTTTAAAGAAAACTGCTATAGTAGGAGGTGGTACTATTGCTGCCTCACTATTAAATCCGTTTGATGCAGTGTTAATAGCCTCGGAAGATCCTGGGGATAAGTCAAAAGTTTGGTGGGGCTATGTAATTGACATTGATAAATGTATCGGTTGTGGTAGATGCGCCAACGCTTGTAAAACTGAAAATGATGTTCCAAAGGAACCATTCTTTTTTAGAACATGGGTTGAGCATTATACTATAAATAATGATGGTGATGTTCATGTTGAATCACCAAATGGCGGAATAGATGGTTTTGAGCAAACTCTTGATAAAGATGATGTATTCAAAACATTTTTTGTTCCCAAAATGTGTAATCATTGCCATAAATCACCATGTGTGCAAGTCTGTCAAGTAGGGGCAACCTATGACACTCCTGATGGGGTAGTATTGGTTGACGACAAATATTGTATAGGTTGTCGTTATTGTGTGCAAGCCTGCCCTTATGGATGCAGATATATACATCCTGAGAAGAAAGTCGCAGACAAGTGTACTCTATGCTATCACAGAATTAGCAAAGGAAAAACTACGGCTTGTATTGAGGTTTGTCCAACAAGTGCAAGAATGATAGGAAATTTAAATGATGAAAAGGGGCCGTTGGTCAAGTTTTTAAAGAATCATAATTGTTTGGTTTTAAAGCCTCATTTAAATACAGCAAGTAAATTATTCTATAATTCTTTAAATGCGGAGGTAAGATAATATGGAAGAATTTAATCATCTTTATGAAATGTTGTCGCAGGTACAGGGATACGTTTATCCCAATGAAGTAGATCTGCAGTGGGGATTGTTAATTGTACAATACCCTTATTTAACAGGACTAGTTGCCGGAGCATTTATAACTGCTTCTCTGGAAAGAGTCTTCAATGTTAAAGCCTTAAAAGTTACATATGAACTGTCATTATTAACAGCATTAGCATTTTTATTGGTAGCCACTATGCCTCTCATAAGTCACTTAGGACATCCTGAAAGATTTTATGAAATTATGATTACACCCCAACCTCAATCTGCTATGGCAATATTTGGCTTTGTTTATTTGTGGTATTTAATGGTTGTATTATTGCTCGAAATTTGGTTCGACTACAGACGGGATATGGTTCTATGGGCCCGTGAGGCAAAAGGATTGAAAAAATGGCTTTATAAAATACTTACTCTTGGTGTTAATGATATTTCACCAAAAACAGTTATGTGGGATAATAAAATAGGTTATTTTATTACAGTTGTGGGTATACCATCAGCATTTTTACTTCATGGTTATGTGGGGTTTATTTTTGGTTCAGTTAAAGCAAATCCATGGTGGTCGAGTGTTTTAATGCCGGTTATATTTTTATTCTCTGCAATGGTTTCTGGTATCGCACTAATTATGCTTGTTTATATGGTTGTTTCTTATGTAAGAAAAAAGAAACCTGATATGCTGGCTCTCGATACTATAGCTAAATTTTTATTTTATGTAATTATTCTGGACTTTACACTTGAAGGTCTGGATCAAATTCATAGAATTTATGAAGCTGAAGAATCCTTCGAAATAATTTCTATGCTTGTATCAGGAAAGTTATATATAACACTTATTGTTATTCAAGTTTTTCTTGGAACTATTATTCCTTTAGTAATACTAGGAGTCTTTCAGTTCTACAAACCTAAGGATAGCATACGTAGGGTTTTATACCTAATTGTTAGTCTTTTAATTTTAGTAGGTATTTTCTTTATGAGATGGAATGTGGTAATTGGTGGACAATTATTCTCTAAAAGTTTTTATGGTTTTACTGGCTATAAGACTTTAATAGTTGGTTCAGAAGGACTTCTAATGGCAACTGTTTGGGTTATTGTTCCGTTTAGCATATTAGCATTTTTAATATGGTTATTACCACCATGGAAGAAGCATAATTCAACAGAAATAAGTGAAGCTGAGTAATGATTTTCTAGTTTAATATAATCAAAAATGAGCAGTTCAGATAATGTTATTGATAGCAATGAAATTTTAAGAAGTTTAAAACGACTTGAAAGCAGAGTTTTAGAACTTGAATCTATTGTTAATGCAAAACATAATATTAATTATGAGGAGGAAGATGTTCCTGAACTTACGAATCCTGTTAATAATATTAATATTGGTAATGTATTTGAATCGAAAGTTGGAGAAATTGGTTTAGCATGGATTGGGAATATAGTATTGTTATTTGGAATTATTTTCTTAGTTCAGTTTATTAGGGATGTTAGCAGCCCACTAATTTCAATAACTTTCGAGTATACTGCAGTTGTGGGTGTTTTTGTATTATCCAGGTTTCTAAAAAAGGCATATTCTTATATGTCGTCAATATTTAATTTTAATGGGCATCTGCTTTTAGCATTTTTTACTTTACGACTTCATTTTTTTACTGATGAAGTTTTCGTTAATAATACTAGCATTAGTATATTACTATTAATGCTTGTAATTGGCTTTCAGGTATTTGTTGCAATTAAAAACAGTTCCAGATCGGTAAGTGCAGTTGCTCTTATCTTTTTGGGTATTTCGGCAATTGCCATAAATCAGGTTCATATTATGCTGTCATTTAGTGTATTAATAGCTGTATTAAGCATATATCTGTCAATAAGGACATCCTGGATTAAACTATTGTTTTTAGGTATTTTTCTTGCATATTTTGTGAATATAATTTGGTTTTTGAACAATCCTTTTGTTAATGAGAAACTTGAAATAATTAAATCACACGAATATGGATATTCGTACTTTTTCGTTATAGCACTAGTTTTTTCTTCAATTGCTTTAATTAGGAAAACAGAATTATTTAGTAAACCAATTGTTATTAGTGCTGTAATTCTAAATGGAATTTCTTTTTCTATTTTACTCTTTGCTTTAATAAATACTTTCTTCTTAAACGATTATGTGATTCTTTTAGGTGCAGTTTCTTTGGGTTGCCTAATTTATGGAGTTATAGTGCAATTAAAAACTGAGTACCGAACCACATCTGCCTTATATGCTTTATATGGTTTTGTTTGTATGAGCATTGCCTTTTTTGGTATTTATGGTTATCCACGAACATATTTTTTACTTGCAATACAGAGTTTACTGGTAGTTTCATTTGCTATCTGGTTCAGAAGTAAGTTTATTGTTTTTATGAATTCAATACTATTTATTCTCCTTTTGATATTCTATCATTCCACATCTCCGCAACTCAATGGGGTTAATATTTCATTTACACTTGCCGCCTTAATTTCAGCAAGAATTCTTAACTTGCAAAAGGAAAGGCTTACAATTAAAACAGATTTTCTTCGCAACATATATCTTATATCTGCTTTTATAATGATGATGATTACAATTTATCATTTGGTTCCTAATTCTTTTATAACTATGTCATGGGCGTTTGTTGCAATACTGTACTTTTTTGTTAGCTGGCTTCTGAACAACGTTAAATATCGTTATATGGCCTTAGGTACGATAATAATTGCAGTAATTTACCTATTTATTGTTGATTTGGCAACTATAGAACTGGTATACCGGGTTTTGGCCCTGATGTTAATAGCGGCTTTCTCCATAGGGATTTCGATATACTACAGTAAGTTAAAAGGAAAGACAAAAGCATAACCATTTGTGGCTGTTAGTATTCTAAAGTGGTTATATATGCTGCCAATGTTTTAAATGAAAGTAATCCAACCATTGCTTATTCAATATTTTTATACTAATAATACTTCTCACTGACCTATTTTATATATTTCAGAATTAAAAAGGTTTATAACAACTTAGTTTTTATAAGTATTAAACTTATCTGATATTATTATTAACTGAAATAAAAAAGGACTTCTGACCTAAGTCGGAAGTCCTTTTTTTATAAAACTCTCTAAACCTTAACTAGCCGGTATAGGATGACTAATTTTTTTAAGATACTCTTCATAATTAAAGCCTTTGTAATGAGGGCTTTCTTCATTGTGGCATTTTTTACATAGTGTTTCGTCAGGTATAATTAATCCTCTTTCGATAGACTTTGCCTGATCTTTCATCACACTATTTGATTTGTATCCGCTACCTGCCCCGTGGCATGACTCACATGAAACACCCTCTTCAGGTTTAATAGTAGCCATAAGCATTTCGTCATCACCATAATAAGTTGAGTGACATTTTAAGCATTTAGGATCATTTTTTTCATCACCTTTTAACGATTCCATCGCCGAAGCGTGCTTTGTTTCTTGCCATTGACTATACTGGGCTCCTGTGGATGGTTTGTTATGACACATTTTACATTTAGCAGCACCAATATAATCGTTTTGCGCTGTTAGGCCGTTTGCTCCAATAAAAATGAAGAAACATGCGATTAAAAAACTTCTAATTACCATAATTTTAATATTTATTTAAATAATTCTAATTAATTTAATTTGTTCAATAGTTCAAAGTTAGCAAATTTATCTGATTTGTTGTTATGAACCTTTATATTAGTTTATATTTTATGATTTATTTAATATACTCCTGCAATTAATGAGTATATAATTAGTATAATCATAGCAATACCCAGGCCAAGAAATAAGAATCCAAAGAACTTAACAATTTTTATCCAACTACTTAAGAATTCTTTTTCCACAACTACTTTATCCAGTTTGCCTGATTCTACAAGTTCTCTATACTCTCTTGGTCTGTCTTTCTTATACTCTTCCAAAGGCACATGTCCTGTAAATATAACTGTATCCATTGGATACGATTCGGGACGCAGGTGAGTATTAAAGAAGTGAACAGTAAATATAAATCCTGTTGCAAGTAAGGCTTCATCACTATTAATTATTTGTGCCACATTTACTGCCCATCCTGGAATAAATTGCGTAAAGAATTCAGGGAACCAAAGTATTAATCCTGAAAGTCCAATTACTGCAACTCCCCAGAAAACAGCCATATAGTCGAATTTTTCCCAATATGTCCATCTTCCATATTCAGGACGTGGACCCTTGCCAAAAAACCACTTTAAGGAAGCACTCAAATCTTTTATATCCTGTTTATTAAACATAAGAGAATTTTTACCAAAAATAAACTCTTTGGCACTAACACCCTCTTTAGCACGTAACTGGAATAAAGTTAAAAGGTGGAAGGTAAAATATGCAAATGTTATAATAGCAGCAAAACGGTGAATAGCACCAGCCGATTTTACTCCTCCCAATAAATTAGCGATCCAGGCTGCCCATTCCATATGGGCAAATTTCAATGTCATTCCTGTTAAAGCCAAAAGAAGGAAACTTAAAATTACCATGATATGGGTAACTCTTTGTCTTTTATTAAATCTTCTATAATATTTTACTTTACCAACAGGTGTTTTATGTTTATTAATTTTTCTTTGCTTAAGAGAACGTGGAAGCCAAACAATAGTATGGAATCCAAAGAATCCGAATACTACAATAAGTAATGATGTCATTCCCCAAAAAGCCCAAAAGAGTATTGGATTATCATTATGTGTAGCATGAGTTAGATAACCTGTAAATTCAAGCGTAGCATTACTATGACATTGTTTACATGTGTTAACAATGTTTTTAAAACCAACTTTTGAATCAGGATTATCAACTTTCAAAATTTTATGGGCACCATGACAATCGGAGCATCTGGCAGCTTCAAGATCTCCCAGTAAGTATGCTTTACCATGATATGTTTCTTTATAAGTTTCCGAAAGTTTAGTATGACATGAACCACATTGATCAGTAATCTCAGTCATAAATGCATCCTTGTCGATCGGGCTTATATGGTGAGCCGAGTGACAGGTGGAACAAGTAGGATATGTATTTGTACTATCGTTAACAAGTATAGAATGCTCACTTAAAATATAATCCTCATAAATACTCTTATGGCATTTAGCACAGGTACCAGGAACGTTTTCAGGGTGTACTGAAGACCTTGGATCGCTTTCACGCAACTCTTTATGTGTTGTATGACAATCGGTACAAACAGCACTTACCAATAAACCTTTTTCAGTTAATCCTTGTCCATGGATACTTTTTGAGTAATCGAAATATGCATTTTCTTCTTTTAAATGAGTCTCCTTATTTGCATCTCCATCCTCTTTATGGCAACTACCACACAAAGTAGGAATATTACCTCTATATACAGGAGCAGTGTCGTCAAAACGGGATTTAACTAGATGTTTACCATGACAATCAGTACAATAAGGTACGCCATTCATTTTTTTAATATAGCCTTGTCCATGTCCACTTATAAAATAGTCGTTTGCCATTTCTACGTGACAATTAGAACAATCTACTTTTTTGGTGGTTTCACAAGGCCTATCTAAATGATTTGATACCTCAGTATGACATTTGGAACACTCAATATTGGAGTGTACTGAAAGAGCAAGATGGTTAATATTAAAATTAATTGTATCCCCATCCGCCTTAATGATTGGCTTAGTATTAGGCCCATCGGAATTGTGACATTTTAAACAAGTTTGATTTGGTATAATGTCCTCTATGTTATTTGGGTCAACCTTATGTGGCGGATGACAACTTGTACATGAAGGAACATCTCCGGGAGACTCTTCCCATAACTCACTCTTAATTATCTTTTTATGAGTTTGCTCGATTCTCACATGACACTTCATACATGTGCGGGCAATTCTATCAGGATTTACTGATGAGTTGGGGCTTTCATGAGGTAATATCAAGTGACTGTTATGACAGTCATTACAAGTAGCTGTAACTAACAAGCCACTTTGATATAGTCCTTTACCATGTATACCCTGACTATAATTTTCAACAATATTGTGCTCCGTAATGTTATAAATCCTGGCTACCGGTGCCCCTTCTTTATGACAATTACCACACAATATTGGGATATTCATCTTGTAAGTCATGGAATTAGAATTCCATCTTGATAGAATATCATGAGTGCCATGACACTCTTTACAACTTGGAGCATAAGGCTCATTTAAACTTAATGCCTGACCATGAATTCCTCTTTCAAATTGCATCCCGGCTTCTTTGTGACAAGAGCCACATTTTACAGGCATTAGCGTTTTTTCCTGGAAGGCATGTGGAAAATCTTCTGCCACTACATCCGAATGACATTCTGCACATTTTACATCCTTATGTACCGAATTTGATAAGGCATCAGCTTTAATGAAGAGGTTTACGGTCTTTCCGTTTCTCTCCATGGTTAATTCCTTATCCTCATGACACATAAAGCAATCTTCGTTGCTCTGTGAAAAAGCACCATAAAACGAAAACAATAATGCAAACAAAGCAATTTTCGAAAAATTTCCGCCTAATAATTTAATCCCCATCATAATCAATCAATTTTTGTTTCAAGTTTTTAGCACTCTTAATGCCAGCCGTTTATCATACTTTTAAAGTTAGATAAAGGTGTTTTACCAATTGTACAGAAATAAACATGTACAATGATGAATATTGACAGTACAAAGCCCAATATTATATGTATTAAATCCACAAAGTGGATTCCACTAAATCCTAAAATGTTTTTTGGTATTATATCAGGAAAGAGTAATAAATAACCTGTGATGATTATTATTGGTACAAAAAAGTACATTATGAGCACATAACTTAGTTTTTGTAGTGGATTAAACTTCCTTTCTTTGGTTATAGGAAATGGTTTTTCTTCATTTTTAAATATTCCAAAAGAATAATACATGAATTGTTTCATTACTCTATCATACAGTCCTTTAATGTGAAACTGATAATAATTTCCGTTAGAAGTAAAGCGGTTAGCAAAAAGAAAAAATACAAAAAATATGCTCAATATAATACCGGCATAATTATGAATAGAAATGGAATAATTAAATTTTATAATCTCAAAATCTACACTTGAATATTGTAGAGTTAGACCTGTAAAAACAAGCGCCAAAAACATTATGGCGTTAATAAGGTGCCAAATACGAACCCAAATAGGGTACAAATATAATTTATCGTGATTTTTATCTTTCATTTTGAAACTCCTCTTAAAATTGCGTGAATAAATATTACCAATACAACCAATCCGAAAATAACACCACTGAGGATGTTTAGGTATACATTTCGGTTTGCCCCAATTACATAGCCATCGCTCAGCATGGCAGCATTGAAAAAGCCATATTTTGACCGGTTTTCTTTCGCTCTAAATTGATATAATGAAGCTAATAACTCAGCATTTTTTGAATGGCATTCGGCACATTTTTTAACTGCCTCTGACTTCGGTTGTATTTGGTGTGCCACAAGCACATCATCAGTTATTTGTGCATGGCATTCTATACACCTAACTCTTGCAAAGTGAGTTATTTGATTTGGAAGCCAATCGTGAGAATCAATAACATTTGGCTTCTCCTTGTCTGAGATTAATTGGTATTTATCGACATCAGCATGGCAACTCAAACAAATATTATTGTCGTATACTATGGTTTCCAAAACATTTTCATTGGTACGCGCATTAATTTTATAGGAATGCGGATTATGACACATCCAGCATGTGAATTCCTCACTGTGTTTGGTAGAGTGAACACTTTCGTGAAACTCCTCATAAATCTCTTCAAAATTGAATCGCTCCGTTGCATCATCTCCTTCATGACAATCTAAACAAGAAGGCATCTGTTCCATTCGCAAATCATTATTGTGTGGAAATTCAGTATAATCATAAGAATGGCAATCGATGCATTCAAATGATTTATGATTCTGCTCATAGTAAAGAACAGAATCAATAATGAAATAGGGGTTCATTCGCTTGGTTACTATCCGTTCAATCATATCATTTTGAAACGAATAAGTATGTGCTCCATGGCAAGCAAAGCATTTACTATTTTCTTTGGAGTGCTTAACCGAAGTTTTAGCCTCATTTTGTGAAAATATTAACAATGCCATTGCCAAAAATAAAACAATTAAAATATGCTTTTTCATTAAAATACTTTTATAAAAAATTTATAATCAATAATTAATTGGTTTTGATTTGATAGTAAATGCTTTATTATTTATATCTATTTTTTTAATAAAGTTCTCTGTGACATTCGTAACAAGCCATTTCCTTCCAATCAGTCATTTCCATAGGATGATTAAACATTAACGTACTATCAGATGTTGAATATTCAATATTTCCAGCTGGTCCTTGTGCTTTAATCACATGGCATAAGTTACAATCATTGGTAATAATGTGTCCGTCCTCGCTTTGGAAACTATCATTATGACAACGGAAACAACCAGGTGATTCACTATGACCGATATGATTAGGATACTCTGAATAATTAGCTTTCATTAAAGGAAAATAGTTTTTCTTATAACCCTCCTGTATTGCACTTATGGCATTCTCAATTATACCAGGATTTTCTGCTATGAAATCATCATAGTATTTTCCATAGTATTCATTGATTTTGAATGCAATATAGTTCATAGCACTATCAGTAGTCGGAAATTCCTTAACTAGTATACCCATGGCAACACTTTTTATTTCTGGTATACTTTGTGAAATTTCACCGCTTGCAATCGAATGATCTACAAATTTTGTTGGTGATAAATAATCATGAGATGGGCGATTATGACAATCTACACAATCCATTGTTCGGGTTTCATGACGAGGACTGTCTTCGAAATCTTCCAGATTCTCATCTTTGTATACCCTTACTTCACCAGTTTTATTATTAGTATATTTTACTTCAAAAATGGTGTCTCTTTTAAATGAAGTGGCTGTATATTCTATATTTACATCTGGATTAATGTGCCAATGGATGCCTTCTGCTAATCCTTTAGCTTTATGTTCTGAGGCTGTTTTGAGAAGTAATTGAACATTCCATTCTGTATTTTCTTCATCCGATAAATAGGATTTCCTATTAACTAGTTTTGAGTCATAAAATTTTTCAGGCCAATGGCATTTTTCACAGGTTTCCCTTGCCGGACGAAGACTGTGTACAGGAGTTTCAATTGGTGTTGGATAAGAATTTGTAAGAACTGAATAGACCTGATATAATCCAGACATTTTAGATTTTACATACCATGTAGCACCTGATCCAACATGACATTCAACGCATCTTACCCTTGAGTGAGCCGATCCATGGTAAGTTACGTATTCAGGTTCCATTACAGTGTGACATACAGTTCCACAAAATTCATTTGATTCTGTATAATGAAATACCTGATAACTTCCAATGGAAGTAAATAATAAGAATATTGCAGTTCCAACCACAAAAATTAATACAACAAATCGCTGACTTGAATCATTTAGATTGACAATTGGAAATTTCACCTCCCTCTGCACTTTCCTTTTCTTGTCTTTTCGAATTTTTGTTAATGTACCTACGGGTATCAAAATCAATCCAATAACAAGAAATACAGGTAAAACGATATATGAGAAAAGACCTAAATAATCGCCAACTTCATCGGGGAAAATTAGGGAAATAATTATAGAAAACACTATAAGAAGAAAACTTACAGAGGCCAATACGGCTCCAGAAATTGTTGTCCAACTGTAAAATGATTTTGGTAGTCTCATTGTATTAGTTTATTTAAGCATGAGGACATAAAGCAATATTAAATGCCCTCATGCTTTATTAGTTATTTATATTAAAATTCCCAGAAACGGGTAATATTAAATCCAATTAAGAATTCTCCTCTGGTCCAATCGTTGGTGTTCCACATATAATTTTCCTGTGGAAGTAAGCCTGCTGATGTGGAAATAAAGATTTCAAATGCATGAGAAGCAGTTGCTACCTGATAACCAATTCCGAAATTAGGATTTGATTTATTAGTTACAACTGTATTTTCACTTAGTCCTTTTAAATTCAATGGAACCGAATAATGGAAGACCAAAGAAGATTGAGGTGAAACTCTGATTCTTCCAAAAAGCCCAAGACCAATTCTATCATGATCTTGTCCGGAATAAGGTACTGAATCAGCAGCAACAGTATTGTAATGAGTAAAACTTGCATTAACACCAAAAGTGAAAGTGTCATCAAACTTACGGCTTACCATAACTTGAGTAAAATATGATAAACGGTTGGTGAATTTATAAGTAGAATCTTCGGTAATAGTTTCGAATACTGATTTGTTTTGACCGTCTACTCCAACAACCGCAAGCACGGCAACGTCTACAGGCACTGTATTTTTCCTGGTTTGACTTAAGATTCTCCATTTCACTCTGAAGTCACTCATCATTTTTACTCTGGTTATACCATAACCAATTTCCAGATTGTCGCGTAGTGTATAGGATAATCCCATTCTGGTATTGGCAGAAGGAGCATAAATACCATATAAATCAGATATGCCGTTATCTTTTAGCATTCCAAATCTATGTTGTATTTGTGTTTCCAAAAATCTTTTGTTATGAGTAAAAGGTGTTTGTTCATCTATTAAATATCCGCTTCCCCATGATTCGCTTACAGGGCGGTCTTTAATTTTTTTCTTTTTAGTATCTTGTGAAAATGCCATACCTAATGATAAGCTAAGCACTAATATAAATGATATAAATTTTTTCATCTGTTTTATTTTTAATGTTTTAAAAATCAATAATATAACTATTAATTATTTAATGCACCTTGTTGAATCCAAAGAAGAATTAATTGTGCATCACTAGCGCTATATACTGACCATGAATGAGTGCCTGCATCAGGGTGAGGGTATGTATAAATTTTACTTTCTTCCGGAATTTCCGTATTTACAAGCCCTTTGCTTATTATTTGATCATAAGCTACATCAGTTTGTAAATTCAATGAATGTGTTTGCCCGTTATGGCATGAAGCACAGTTGTTGATAGTGTTCCAAATTGGAGCAATTTCTTCTGAAAATGAAACTGGAACATCAGGGTCTGGTGGAACCACCTTTGGCTCTACAGTAAACTTATATTGGCACGAACTTATTAGAAATGAAGCCGCTACCATCACAATAATCATTAGTAAAATTCTTTTCATGTTTTTATTTTTAATTATATTCAATGTGTACAAAATTAATTATTTAGAGCGTCGTGTTTAATTTTAACAATATGATATAAATCCTCAAGCCAAATGTTGCTATGGCTACTTAATGTTGATAAATATCAATATTTTTGAGGCCCGATTAAATATTACAGTTTACTTACATAAGTATATTACTTTTGCAACAATAAATTTTAGTTTGAAAATATGGCAAATGCGAATTTTGTAGATCATGTAAGAATATTTTGTTCTTCGGGAAAGGGTGGTCCGGGATCATCTCATTTCAGGAGAGAAAAATATATACCGAAAGGCGGACCTGATGGAGGTGATGGAGGTAAAGGTGGTGATATTATTATGGTTGGTAATTCTCAAATGTGGACTCTTTTACATTTGCGATATACAAGGCATTTGAGAGCAGAACACGGTGAGTCAGGTGGAAAATCAAGAAGTACAGGAGCAAACGGAAAAGATATAATTATAGAAGTGCCCCTTGGAACCATTGCAAAAAATAGTGAAACAGAAGAAGTAATAGGAGAAATTACCGAACATAACGAATCCATTGTTTTGTTGGAGGGTGGTCGTGGCGGACTAGGTAACGACCATTTTAAATCATCTACTAATCAAGCCCCAAAGTATTCACAACCAGGCGAAGAAGGCAAAGAAGCACCCATAGTTTTTGAATTGAAAATTCTTGCCGACGTTCGATTGGTAGGATTTCCAAATGCAGGAAAATCTACCCTTCTGTCAGTTGTTTCTGCTGCTAAACCCGAAATAGCAGATTATCCGTTTACTACCTTAACACCTAATTTGGGGATAGTTTCATATCGTGATAACCGATCATTTGTAATGGCGGATATCCCTGGAATTATAGAAGGCGCAAGCGAAGGAAAAGGACTGGGCATTAGATTTCTAAGGCATATTGAAAGAAATTCAATGCTCCTTTTTATGATTCCGTGCGATTCGGATGATATAGCAAAAGAATATGAAGTTCTTCTTAATGAACTAAAGCAGTACAATCCGGAACTTTTGGATAAAAACAGAATACTTGCTATTACTAAAACAGATATGATTGACGAAGAATTGAAGGAAGAAATTAAACACAGTTTGCCCAAAATACCATATGTTTTTATTTCATCAGTGGCCAATAAAAATATCGACAAACTTAAAGATATGATTTGGCTGGGATTGAATGACGATTCCTAAATTTATTTATTTCAGATCGTACACTTTATAATATTCATTATCAATTAGTATATTGTAGTTTAATCGGGTGTCGCTTCCAAACGACTTTTTCAAGATTACTATGTATTTACATCCATTGTTTTTCAAATCTGAAATATATTTCTTGTCTAAAAGTTTTGAATTATCACAAACCCATCCTTTTCTATGCGCAAAATACATTGGAGTGGGATATTCGCCACTGTTTATTACTATTAAATCATCTTTGTTTGAAATACTGTCAAGACTCGATTCTAATCGGATAATTTCTCTCTCATTTGGTTTGATAACGAAATCATTCCATTGATTTAAAATTCCTTCAATACAAATTGCAAATAATAATACTTTTACTAAAGTGGAATTTTTTATTTTGCTAATACCATATGAAGCTACCAGAGCCATTATAGGTATAAAAGGTAAAACATAATAGGAGTGAAATGCAAAAGTTTTACCTGATTTAAATATTATCAAACTGAACGATAAAAGACTTATAAGAAAAGTAATCCAGATAATTTTATCCTTCTTAATAATAGAAATTATTAAACCAAATAATAGCATTGAAAATCCAACATAACGTATTGCAGTTTCGTAGAAATGATTGAGTATTTCTGGGAGATATTTTATGGATTCATTGAACCCCTGATTGAAATTTTTACCCATAAAGAAGTGCCAGAATCCAAATTCATCTACGAGATATGGTACCCAAATATAATACCAATAGTAAGTAATTCCTGCAATAACTGAACTTACCCCAATAAATATTAATTTTCTGATGTAATTTCCTCCACCAAATATCCAAATACTATATAAAATCCAAATATAAACAACAGGTAATTTGGAGAGTACTCCAAATAATCCAAATACAAAGTACAATAAAAGATTTAAAATTGATTTCTTGCCCTCTAAATAATTAGTTCCATAATACAATGAGATAATTATCAGTGATGATGCAAAAGTATCGGGCATTATTTTCCTTGAATATGCAAACCAAAAAGATGCTAATAAAATAATAGAAGCGTTGAAAGCAACATTCTTTTCAAAATATTTTAATAGTAGTTTGTAGAAGAATAATATGCCAATGCTCGAAATCAGTAAATTAATTAGTCTTCCATACCAATGATCATATCCAAAAACCAATGAAAAAACATATATTAAATAATTGAAAATGGGGAATTCCATTCCTGTAATTCCAGATTTCTCTCCTGCAATATCTATTCGTGGATAGAAAATATTTAGATCTGCTTCATAAAAGTTCCTTGCCGCCATACAAACCGTTGTTTGTCGCCAGTTATGAGCAACTTCTAAAGGAGGGTTAGTGATACCATAAAGCCTGAGAATGCCGAATAGGATTATCCAAAATCTAATGTCGTTTAATATAATATTTAAATTAGCCTTAGTCAAAATCAATCTAATTCTATAATATTATTTTTAATTGCAAATTTCACAAGATCTACCGTAGTTTTTATATTGATTTTCTTCATGATGTTAGTCTTGTGAGTTTCTACAGTGCGGATGCTAATAAACAGGTTGTCAGCAATTTGCTTATTGGTTCTGCCTTCAGCAAATTGTTTTAATACTTCTGTCTCTCTTGGTGAGAGTTGAGTAATTATTTTATTATTCTTCGAAGAGTTTTTATCATGCAAATAGGAGTTTAGTAATAAGTTTGTAATAGTTTTTGCATAAAAGTCGTATCCATTTCTCAAGGAATAAATTGCCTCCAGCATTTCCGACCTGCCGGTATCACTACTCAAATGTCCTTTGGCCCCAACTTTTATTAGTTTAAGTATAAAATTTTCATCAACTTTAACTGTTAAAACAAGAAGTTTTAGTTTTGGAAAACGATAATTAATAACTTTAATATCTTCAAGAACTTGTGGGTTAGGATAATGTACAATAATTATTGCCACATGAACCAGATTCTCCTGCATGCTTAGTATTAATTCATCGAAATTTGTATGACAGGAAACAAGATTAATATCATCTGCATGGGATACCAATGCCCCAATAGCTTCACTAAAAACCGGATATTCATCTACAGTAGATATGTTAATCATATTAAAGATTTTTAAGCATCTTTTAAAAAGGCTGCGAAGTTAATAAACAAAACTGTAATTTTGTAACAGAAAAATGCTGAAAGAATGTCGGAAAAGCCAAATTATCTTATATATCTTGAACTTACAAATGAAATAAATAATATTATTCTTGAAAGAAGAGATATTGAGTTTACACTGAATTTAATTGCTAAAATTATTGATGGTAAACAAAAGAATTCTGAAATAAGTTTCATAAGAATTCTCTACCAGGGCAGGGAATATAAGAGTGTTGAATATTCATCAATGGGAGTGTGCTTCGAAAATAAGTTCTATGGCTTAAATGGTGAAGAGGGTGCATTACAAATATGTTTTACAAAATATTCAGAAGAAGATTTTGAGAAAGATTCTGCCAAAAATATTTTTATCGGCAATATTGCAGATATAATAAGTGGATATTTTTCTAAAATCGGAAAAAACGAAACATCCAAAGGCATAGTTGAGGAAACTGAATATATCGAAAGTTCAACAATAAGTCTTAAATTCCTTCAAAGATTCCTTAATAAAAATACTCATAACCGTGATATTTACCACGATTTAATGCCTTTCAAAGTAAAGGAAATATTACTAATATCCAGCCTTTATGATGCTTATGCTATCGACAGGGAGGGTAGATTCTCGGAGCATATGCTTGGACAGTATATGGACCTTAATCTTACATCTTTTCCCCGAATTACTGGAGCATCATCTTCTCAGCAGGCATTCGAAATATTGGAATCCAAACAATTCGATTTGGTAATATATATGGTTGGAGCAAACAAAAAAATGCCCTTGGTAACCAGCCGCCAAATTAAAAAGCGTTATCCATATTTACCCATTTATCTTCTTACAAATAATAGTAGCGATATTGCTTATTACCAGGAAATTGAGGATGATTTTAATTTTGCTGATAAAATTTTTAGCTGGAATGGAAATTCAAATATTTTCTTTTCCATGATAAAGTTGCTGGAAGATCAGATTAATGTTTTTAATGATACTGAAATAGGTAATGTAAGAGTTATTCTTTTAGTGGAAGATAACCCGACTTATTATTCCAGATACCTTTCATTTTTGTACAAAGTATTAATGGAGCAAACAAAGCGTATTATCGATGATGTTAGTACCGATGAACTTTATAAGGTTCTAAGGATGAGAGCGAGGCCGAAAATACTGCTGGCAACAAATTATGAAGAAGCTGTGCAGATTATAAAAGCACATAAAAAATATCTTCTTTGCCTGATTACAGATGTTAAGTTCAATATGAAAGGAAAATCGGAACAGGCTGCAGGCATTGAATTGATAAAATATACGCGTAAACAAATTAAAAATCTCCCAACTGTTATTCAATCTTCGGATTTGATGAATAAAGAACTGGCACATGAAATAAACTCTTTGTTCATTTATAAAAATTCGGAAACTTTATACCTCGATTTTCTTGATTTTATTACCAATAATCTGGGTTTCGGCGACTTTATTTTTAAAGATGAAAATGAAAACGAGATTGCACGTGCTTCCAATATTAATGAGTTTGAAAGATTAATAAAAACCATTCCTGTTGAATCATTATTGTTTCATGGTAGTCGAGACCATCTTTCAATGTGGCTTATGGCCAGAGGCGAAATCAGAGCCGCTAATAAGTTAATCCCTAAAAAAGTAAGTGATTTTGATAATATAGACGATCTGAGAGGTACAATATTATCATTAATCCGGGCATATCGCTCAGAAAAAGCAACTGGTAATGTGATACCTTATGAAGAAGGAATGAGTATTGATGAAGGAAATGTTTATTCACTTGCTGAGGGTTCTATGGGAGGAAAGGGAAGAGGTCTTGCCTTTATTAATGCTCTGATAGGGAATTATAATTTCAGCAAATTTATTCCGGATATTGAGATAAGAACGCCAAAAACAATAATTATTCGAACCAGTGAATTTGAGAACTTCATAAACAGTAATAAATTACATACTACCATATTAAAAGAAAAGGACTATAATAAAATCAGGTTTGCATTTTTACAAGGTCACCTTTCTGCTGATTTAAAAAGTAAATTAAGAAGCATACTAAAAACTTTTACCAAGCCTATTGCTGTGAGAAGTTCAGGGCTGTTTGAGGATTCAATATCTCAACCATTTGCAGGTATTTTTGAAACCTATTTACTACCTAACAGTCATGATGATTTTGAAATAAGATTACAACAAACATTAGATGCCATAAAACTTGTTTTTGCTTCTGTTTTTTCAACCACTGCCAAAGGCTATGTGGAGGCCATAAGTTATAAACTTGAAGATGAAAAAATGGCTGTTGTTTTACAAGAGGTGGTAGGAAATCAATACGATAATCTATATTATCCGCATATAAGTGGTGTAGCCCTTTCATTTAATTATTATCCTATAGCACATATGAAACCTGAAGAGGGTTTTGCTGTTGCTGCCGTTGGATTGGGGAAATATGTTGTAGAAGGGCAGAAGGCATTCCGTTTTTCACCAAAGTATCCCGGTATCGAAATCAACTCTCCGAAAAATCAATTTAAAAATTCTCAGGTTCAGTTTTATGCAATAGATCTTGAACGTAAGAATTTAAACCTTTTTGAAGGAGAAATGGCAGGATTATCACACGAAGATATTTCGGTTGCAGAAAAGCAAGGCACTTTAAATCATTGTGCCTCAGTTTATAATCCCGATAGTAATACCATATATCCCGGGGTAAAAAAACGCGGACCAAGAATTGTAAACTTTGCTAATATTCTGAAGTACAACTATATTCCTCTTCATCAAACTCTCGATTTGGTATTAAATCTTGGTAGAGATGCAATGGGCTCTGCCATAGAAATAGAATATGCTGTTGATTTGAAAAAAGATAGTGAGGGCCGTGCATCATTTTATATTTTGCAAATAAAGCCACTTATAAATACTGGTGTAGATTGTAACATCAATATGGCAGAGGTAGAAAAGGATAGTATTGTTCTTTATACCGAAAAGGGAATGGGAAACGGATTAATTGATAATGTTAGTAATATAATCTATCTGGACCCTAATAATTTCGATAAATCTAAAACCGAAGAAATGGTAAAGGAAATTGAAGAATTGAACTCCTTTATGATTTCACAAAATAAAAAATATGTATTAATTGGCCCGGGAAGATGGGGAACCAGAGATAAATGGATTGGTATTCCTGTTAACTGGTATCAAATTTCCAACGCAAAAGTAATAGTAGAAACAAGTTTGGATAATTTTCCACTCGATGCATCTTCAGGATCTCATTTCTTTCATAATGTTACAAGTATGGATGTTGGATATTTCACCGTTCAGTCGGAAATAACTAACAGTTATATTACGTATAACTTACTTAAGGAACAAAATCTCATCCGTAAAGGACAGTTTTTTAATATCGTGGAGTTTGAAAAACCTCTCACCATAAAAATGGATGGAAAGAAAAGGATTTATCTAATACATAGTTAAATTATAACAATATTCGACTTATTTTCACTCACAAAACAGGCCTTAAATAGCTGTTTTTTACCTATTTGAATTAGAATCAATATAAATTAAGCCTTTAATATGCTGATTACCTGAATATAGCATACTAATGCATAAAAACAAGTATAAAAAAATCCCTTAATTCCTAAATTTGTTGCTCATTTTTTTTACAAAATATAAAGTACTGATAATATGAGTAAAATTCTGGAAAAGGAGTATTTTTCTAAAAACGTAGTAAAACTTGTTTTAGATGCTCCCGAAATAGCAAAGTCCCGTAAACCGGGTCACTTCGTCATAATAAAAATTGGTGATAAAGGAGAAAGGATACCCTTAACAATTGCATCTTCTGACGTTGAAAAAGGAACAATTACTCTGGTTGTTCAAAAAGTTGGAGTTACTTCTGCCAAATTGCTTAATCTTGAAGTTGGCGAGGAAGTTACGGATGTTGTAGGTCCATTGGGAGAAGCCACTCATATTGAGAAAGTTGGTACTGTATTATGTGCCGGAGGTGGTGTTGGGGTTGCCCCATTACTTCCTATTGTTGAAGGATTTAAGAAAGCTGGCAATAGAGTAATAACTGTTTTGGCAGCCAGAACAAAGGATTTGGTAATTCTTGAAGAACAAATGCGTGAGTTCTCCGATGAGGTAATAATTATGACTGACGATGGAAGTTATGGTACCAAAGGATTGGTTACCATGGGTATGGAAGAGGTTATTGATCGAGAAAAAGTTGATTTGTCGGTGGTTATTGGCCCCGCTATTATGATGAAGTTTGCCTCACTTACCACTAAAAAATATAATATTAAAACCTATGCCAGTCTAAATACCATTATGGTTGACGGAACCGGTATGTGCGGTGCATGTCGTATTAGTGTGGGAGGTAAAACAAAATTTGTTTGCGTTGATGGCCCTGAATTTGATGCCCATCAGGTGGACTTCGATCAAATGTTGATGCGTCTTGGTGCTTATAAAGACCAGGAGTATGCCGCTTATCAAAAGTATTTAGAAACCAGTGAAACTGTAGCATAATGGAAAATATAACAGATTATTTGAAAGAGGAAAGAAGTCAGGAATGGCGCGACGAGATTAGAAAGTCGATGAAAACTAAAGAGCGTACTACTCGCGAACGTGTTTCAATGCCTGAAGAAGATCCTAATATTAGAAATAAAAGCAATCTTGAAGTAAACAGAGGTCTTGAAACAGATGTGGCAGTTTTAGAAGCACAAAGATGTATCGACTGTGCTAATCCAACTTGTATGGAAGGTTGCCCGGTAGGGATTTATATTCCTAAGTTTATCAAGAAAATTGAAGTAAGAGATTTCCTGGGTGCTGCTTCTGTTTTAAAAGAAACAAACGGACTTCCTGCAGTTTGTGGTCGCGTTTGTCCACAGGAAAAGCAGTGCGAAGCCAGTTGTTTCTATACCCTTAAACTTAAAAAACCAGCAGTTGCTATTGGCCATCTAGAACGTTTTGCCGCTGATTATGAGCGTAATAGTGGTAAAGCTTCTGTCCCAAAAGTAAATGAATCCAATAAAATAAAAATAGGCGTTGTTGGTTCCGGACCAGCCGGTTTAGCTGCCGCAGGCGACCTTGCTAAATTTGGTTACGATGTTACAGTTTTCGAAGCATTACATGAAATTGGAGGTGTTCTTAAATATGGTATTCCTGAATTCAGGTTACCAAACGATATAGTTGACTTCGAAATTGACAACCTTATGAAAATGGGAGTTAAATTCCGAACTAATTTTCTTGTGGGGAAAACAGCAAGTTTTGAAGATTTAAAAGCAGAAGGTTTTAAAGCATTTTTCGTAGGCTCAGGAGCAGGCCTTCCTAGATTTATGAATATTCCCGGAGAAAATTATAATGGTATTTTCTCGTCTAACGAATATCTTACAAGAGTAAATCTTATGAATGCTGCAAACCCTGATTATGATACTCCTGTTATAAGCGGTAAAAATGTTGCTGTTATTGGTGGTGGTAATACTGCTATGGATTCTGTTAGAACCGCAAAACGTTTGGGAGCAAAAAGAGCAATGATAATTTATCGTCGCTCGGAAGAGGAAATGCCAGCAAGGGTTGAAGAAGTAAAACATGCCAAAGAAGAAGGTATAGAGTTTATGAATCTTCACAATCCTCTCGAATACTACGCCGATGAAAATGGTAGAGTAAAAAGTATGAAAGTTCAAAAAATGGAACTTGGTGAACCGGATGCATCCGGACGTCGTCGTCCTATCCCAATAGAAGGTTCTGAATTTATGTTAGAAGCCGATACCGTTGTGGTTAGCGTTGGTGTTTCTCCAAATCCCATTGTACCATCAAGTTTACCTAAATTGGAAATCACCGATTGGGGAACTATCGTTGTTGATAAAGAAACAATGCAATCTACTACTATGCCCGAACTTTTTGCCGGTGGCGATATCGTGAGGGGTGGAGCTACAGTTATCCTGGCTATGGGCGATGGCCGTAAAGCCGCTGCCGGAATACATAAATATATTCAGGAGAAAATAAAAGCAAACTAGATTTATTATTTGAAATTAAAAATTAAAAAGATGGCAGATCTTACAACAAAATATCTTGGACTAACACTTAGGAATCCTCTTGTGGTTGCTAGTTCAGGACTCACAGATACAGTTGACAAAATAATTGAATTAGATAAAAATGGTGCCGGAGCAATAGTCCTTAAATCCTTGTTTGAAGAGCAAATTGCCCTAGAGGCAGATTATAAACTCCGCCAGGCAGAAAAAAACGATTTAATTTATTCTGATTATTCCGAATCCTTGGATTATATCGATACTCATATTAAAGATAAGGAGTTAACAAATTATATCGAGTTGATTAAAGGCGCTAAAAAGGCTGTTGATATTCCAATAATCGCATCCGTAAATGCTATTACACATAGCGAATGGACCGGCTTTGCAAAACAATTGGAGAGTGCAGGAGCCGACGCATTGGAACTAAATATTTTTGTTATGCCCTTCAGTTTCGATAGGGAAAGTGATGAAAATGAAAGCGTTTATTATTCAGTGTTAAGAAAAGTAAAAGAATCAATTAATATTCCTGTTGCAGTTAAAATAAGTCCTTATTTTTCAAACCTTGGAAAAGTTATTCATAATCTTGAAAATAATGGCGCTGATGCAGTAGTAATGTTCAATAAATTTTCGAGCCCCGACATCGATATTAATAAACAGGAAATTACTCATGCCGACATCTTCAGTAAGCCAAGTGATATTTATTATTCTCTAAGATGGATTTCCTTAGCATCTAAAAGAATTGGTATTGACCTGGTTGCATCTACTGGTATTCACGATGGTGAGGCAGTTGTGAAACAGTTGCTTGCCGGGGCTACTGTAACTCAAATTGCAACAACTTTGTATAAAAACGGTCCTTCAAGAATTAATGAAATAACCAATTTCCTCCATGAATGGATGGATGAAAAAGGATATAATTATATCGACCAGTTCAGAGGTACTTTAAGTCAGAGTGAATCATTAAAACCTGATGCTCACGAAAGAGTTCAGTTTATGAAATATTTTAGCGAGATTTAATAAAATTTAAAATAATAAAACGAAAGCCTCTTCATTATTTGTTGAGGCTTTTTTTATTTGTTGTTTGATTAATGTCCCATCCTGATACACCCGCCGAAATAATAAATTTCATTACTTCTGCAGGATTAATATCAACACTTTTTACCTGATTGCTTGGAACTATGTATAATTCTCCTGCAAAACTATAGGAGAACGGAAAATAAACTGCCACCTTATCGGTTTCATTCAGGCGTTTTAAATCTTTTTCTGTTAAAAAGCCAAGCCTTTCCATTTTGGAATTCGGGTCAACCATTACCAATACCGGATTATTAAATTTTTTCTCTTTGCCAACAAAGGCAGAAAATAAATCGTTGAGGGCAGAATAGATTACTTTTAAAAGAGGAACTTTATGAATTAAACGATTGAATAAATTAATAAATGGTTTTCCAATAATACTCTGACCAATTAATCCAATTAGGATAAGGATTAGTATAATTATTAATAAACCCAATCCCGGTATGTCGATACCAAAGTAATCCAATAGAATTCCTTTCAATAAATTGTCGATGAAAGTAAAAGAGTAGTAAATGATATAAATGGTAATTCCTAAAGGTGCAGTTAATAATATACCCTGGAAAAAGTAATAAACTATTTTTTTCATATTTCCGATTATTTAAAACCTATTACTTACTAGAGTTTTAACACAAAAATGATAAAACCCTAGAAAGAATACAGCCAAAATAGTGCATATTCATCAAATAACCTAAAAACAGTTCCTAAAACTTAAGTACCAGGCCTACACCACTTTGGGTGAATCCAAAATTTAATTTTGGTGGCGAATATGACAATTCTTTAATTTGTTTATTGTAAATGTCTACACCTTGTTTTGCTTTTTTGGATGCATTTATACTAATTGGAATCGATAATGCAATTAAGCCTACTCCAACTCCTCCTACTGTGAGGTTTGGTTCGCCGCCTCCAAGGGCAGTACCCAATTGGTAACCAACTAAAAACCCACCAACTGCTCCTAAAACCGTAGAAAATCCATTTGAGGATTGCGCTGATTTTATTAGGGTGTATGCTTCTCGGTTGCTTACCACAATTGTCAATAAGTCAGAATATTTAAGCACTTTTTCATTTTGTATGAACTTATATCCTCCCATAACTTTTTGGGAATAAATTGTGTCGTTCTTCGATTGACTATATGCACTAATAGAAAATAATACAATACATAGGGCAAGAATTTTTCTCATAATTTTGTTAATAATGTGATTTATAATTTATTGAATTTGAATTTTAGGATTTGTAATATATTGGTTTACAGAGTTTAATATTTGAATTTTTTAAAGTCTTAATGTTTTTTAACCCTTATTGCTAATAGACAATAATAGTTCTTTTTTGCAAATTTCGAAATTTTTCCCACTTACCTTAATAATTCCTGAATTACTTAATTCCCTAAGCGATCTTATAACACTTTCTCTGGTTGAGCAAACAAGGGCACCCAATTCTGTCCTGGTTAAGGGAATGGTAAATTTATCGCTGCCGACAACCTTTGTACTGAAAAACAGTAGAGTATCGGCAATTTTACCATTAATCTGTTTCTGATGTACATTTACAAACCTGTCGAAATAAGAGATTTCATCTTCACACATATGTAAAATTAATTCATGAGCGAAATTAGCATTCCTCTTAATCAATTCTCTGAATGATCGTGCATCAACATAACAAACTGTTGAATTTTCAATTACAGATGCTGAGTACTGATGTACTTTATTTGATAGAATTGCCTGTAAACCAATATAACGTGATGGCTGAACAATTTTGAGAATTTGATTACTTCCTGTTATACCTTTTTTATTAATTTTTGCTAAACCAGATTTAAGATAAGCAATGTGGGAAGATAATTGTCCTTCCTTGAAAATTGTTTCTCCTGCTTCTAAAACCAATTCTGCACAATTCTCACTATGAAATTTAAATTCATCCTTGCTAAGTGTATTTACTGCTTTGGACCTTATGGAGCAATCGGTACATTCTTTCATTTTGCATTTGTTAATCGAAGGTGATGTTTTTAAAATCTAAATCTTATATAAATATAATGTGAAACAAATCATCTCCACAACAAATATAACGAAATAGAATCAATATAGTATATGTGATTTGAATCACTTTTATTATTAGCATAACACACTTGTGAAGTGATTTTATATTACTTTATAAAGAGCCTAATATCAAGTAATTAAATAATGATTTCGTCTATTTGACACTTATCTTTGTATTGTATTAAAAAATTAAAGTCATGGAAAATAGTAGAAAATTATTTATTAACTCAACTCTCTTGTTCGCATTTATTGGATTTGTAACATATGGATTTATTGTGTTTGTTAGTTTTTTAGGATGCTGTGCAGGATTAACTTCATTAATATTTTCCAAATTAATTTCTGGTATTATAATAATAGCAGTAAGCCTCTTTATTTTTTGCGTATATAATAATTGTATCAAAATTCCCAAAGCAAATAATCCATTTTGAATTACATTACCTAAAGTGTTAATTTATAACAGTTTAAATTTTTACGTTTTTTAATGTAATTTCCGATTGTTTTATCGTAAAATAATAATTTATACTTAGTCTAAACAGGCTGTAAGTAACAGTAAAACAAACTACTAGCATAATATGTGGCTTTGACGACCTAATTTATTATGTTTATAAATAAAAGTTTTAACTATCTGATATACAAATAAATACTATGTATATTTAATCATTCAGGTTTTTATTTGTAACGTAAGTAAAAGATTATCAAAGAAATACACTGTAGGTATACCCCTTGACATTCATATACTCCTTAATGATATATATCATATTTTTGCAATTAAATATGTAAGAAGATATATATGTGGATTTGTAACTACGTTTTATCTACTTCATTTATTAAATTGTAAATTTTAGTTCATTTTTTTATTGACACATATTGAAGTAATTGTAAACCAGTATTATACAATATGTGATTTTGATAAAGGATTTTGGTTATTTACTTGATACTTAATAAAATAATAACATATGAAAACTAGGAGGGATTTTATAAAAATCTCGGCTGCAGGAGCAGGAGCGGCAACTTTAGGATTAAGTTCTCTAAGTTGGAATGGAGTTAATAAACTCTATGCATCCGGCGATCAGGAGTCAGTTAGCGATGAAGAAATGACCGCACACTCAACTTATTGTGAGGTCTGTTTCTGGAAGTGTGCCGGCTGGACTTATGTTGACAAAAAGGGAAGTATACGTAAAATTATTGGTAATCAGGAGGATCCTCATTGTAACGGACGACTTTGCCCAAGAGGTACAGGAGGTGTTGGAATGTACACTGATGAAGATCGCTTAAAAACACCATTAATCAGGGAAACTGTGAATGGAAAGCAAGGGTTTCGTAAAGCCTCTTGGGAAGAAGCCCTTGATTTAGTTGCTTCCAAAATGAAAGGCGTTAGTGATAAATATGGCCCGGAAGCTTTTGCTCTTTTTAACCACGGTTCACCGGGAAGCCATTTCAAGCATTTATTTCATGCTTATGGCTCGGGTAACGAAGGAGAACCTGCATGGGCACAATGTCGTGGTCCACGTGAGGTTGGTTTTGGAGCCACTTTTGGAAGCTGGATAGGATCACCTGAACCAACTGATATTCGCGATACCAAGTGTCTTGTTCTTATAGGTGCTCACCTTGGTGAAAATATGCACAACGGACAGGTACAGGAAATGTCTACTGCCATCGACAGAGGAGCGACAATTATTACAGTTGATCCAAGGTTGAGTACTGCTGCAAGCAAATCAAAATATTGGTTGCCTATTAAACCTGCTACTGATATTGCCCTTCTTTTATCATGGATACATGTTCTTATTTATGAAGAACTTTATGATAAAGATTATATTGAAAAATATGCCGTTGGATTTGAACAACTGAAGGAGCATGTTAAAAATAATACTCCTGAATGGGCCTATGGAATTACAACCATAAATCCTGATTTAATAAGAAAAACTGCCAGGGAAATGGCAGCAGCATCTCCTGCTACTATTGTACATCCAGGAAGACATGTTGCGTGGTATGGCGATGATAGTCAGCGTGAAAGAGCAATAGCCATTTTAAATGCATTGCTTGGTTCATGGGGACGTCGTGGAGGATTTTATTTTAAAGAAGCGATTTCTGTACCCAAATTCCCACATCCAAAATATCCTCATCATAAATGGGATTGGAAAGATAATTTAGATGGTAAATATCCACTCTCAGCAATGGGAATTACTCAAGAATTGCTTAAAGCATCAATTCCTGAGTATGGTTACAAACACCAGATTAAGAGTTGGATAGTAGCAGGAACCAACCTTCCATTAACTATTCCTAACAAGGAATTATTCCAAATGGCAGCAGAATCAGTTGACTTTATAGCAGTTGTAGATACTATGCCAATGGATATTACGGGTTATGCCGATGTTATTCTTCCTGAATGTACATATTTGGAAAGATATGATTATATCCGCTCAGCACCTCATCGTGAGCCTAGTATTGCTTTACGTGCGCCTGCTGTTAAACCAAAATATGATACAAAACCTTCATGGTGGATTGCAAAGCAACTGGGAGAGAGATTAGGCCTTGGAGAATACTATAAATATGATGATATAGAGGAAGTTCTTGAGTGGCAGCTTAAAAAGATGGGCACTTCTCTTGCAGAGATGAAGAAAATTGGTGTAAAGAAATTTCCCAGGAAATCAGGAGGTCTTTATTTACTACCTAATGAAGATTATCATTTTAACACTTCTACCGGAAAGATTGAACTTTACTCATTTGAGTTTTTGGATCATGGTTTCGATCCAATGCCAAACTTTACTGAGCATCCTCAGCCTGAAGAAGGATTTTATCGCTTGATATACGGACGTGCTCCAATGCATACTTTCTCCAGAACATCAAACAATCCTAATCTTGCTGATTTGATGGATGAGAATTCAGTTTGGGTAAATCCTAAAGTTGCCGATATCTGGGAACTTAAAAACGGACAGGAAGTATGGTTACAAAATCAGGATGGAGTAGTTTCTACTTTTCCCATAAAAGTTAGAGTAACCGAAAGAATTAGATGGGACTCTGTTTATATGGTTCATGGTTTCGGTAATAGCAACAAGAAACTCAAACGTGCTTATGGACGTGGTGCCAGCGATTCGGAATTAATTACAAATGTAATGATAGACCCACAAATGGGAGGTACAGGTATGAGGGGCAATTTTGTAACATTTATAAAAGAAAAACCAGAAGAGGAGGTTAAATCATGAGATACGCAATGGCTATCGACACCAAAAAGTGTGTAGGATGTGGCGACTGTGTGGTTGCCTGTCAAACAGAAAATAATGTTCCAATTGGCTATTGCCGTGATTGGATAGTTGAAAATGTTGCAGGAAGTTATCCAAACGTTGAAGTTGAATTACGTTCGGAAAGATGTAATCATTGTGATAATTCACCTTGTGTAAGATGCTGTCCAACCGGAGCAAGTCATATTGTTGAAGGTGGCATCGTAAAAGTAACACATGACGAATGTATCGGTTGTGGAGCATGTATACAATCATGTCCTTACGATGCAAGATATTCACATCCTGAAGGTTATGTTGATAAGTGTACATTCTGCGACCATCGTCTGGCAAAAGGACAGACTACAGCTTGCGTTGCTGTTTGCCCTACTTCTTGTCTTTATTTTGGAGACCTTGAAGATCCAAACAGCGATGTTTCAAAAGCACTTAAAAACAGAAGCTGGAAGGTGTTAGCACCTGAAGCAGGTACAAAGCCTCAATTATATTTTCTTACTTAATATTTAACACATGAAAGAAGAATTATTTGTTAGCGGAAGAAATATTCCAAATATCGACCCTTATCTTAATATTTGGCATTGGGAAATACCTGTTTATTTATTTTTGGGTGGTTTGGCTGCAGGAATAATGTTTTTTGCAGGATTATTCCTGGTATTAGGGAAAGAAAAAGAAATGCCTACTACAGTTAAATGGGCTCCTTTTTTGGTTCCTGTTGCATTGGTTTTAGGTTTATTTGCACTTTTCCTCGATTTAAAACACCAACTATATTTTTGGAGACTCTATACAACTATTCGTATGGAATCACCAATGTCGTGGGGAGCATGGACTCTTATGATTATTACTCCTCTGTCGTTTTTATGGGCAGCTAGTTATATTAAAGAAGCTATTCCTTCATGGAAATGGCCCATGTCGATACTTGATAAAATGGAGAAATTAATTATCCAATATAGAAAACCCATGGCCTGGGCAATGATGGTGTTAGCAGTTATACTTGGAGTTTATACAGGTATTTTATTATCAGCATTTAACGCCCGTCCCTTGTGGAATACTTCCATTTTGGGACCTTTATTCCTGGTTTCTGGTTTGTCAACAGGCCTTGCTGCCATAATCTGGATGTCGAAAAGCCATTATGAGCGTACTATTCTCAGTAAGATAGACATAACCCTAATAGGTGTAGAATTATTTTTAATAATTCACCTTTTAATGGGATTTCTTGCTGCCACTGAGGTTCAGATAGAAGCCGCCAATTTATTCCTTGGAGGTAGTTTTACAGTTACTTTCTGGGTATTTGTTATAATACTTGGTTTAATAGTACCTGCAATACTTGAAATTCTCGAGCTGGTTGGGTATAAAATTCCGTTGTGGATACCATCTCTTCTCATTTTAATTGGAGGATTTATGTTCCGATTGATAATGGTTGAAGCAGGTCAGATAACCAGGTATTTATATTAATTAACGATATATTTAAGAAAATGAATACAAATATTGAATCCATTAGAAAACCAAGGTATATAAATCCATATTTTGGAGGGGTATTGCTTGGACTGTTATTGTTGCTTACAATGTATATTACCGGTCGTGGATTGGGTGCTAGTGGTGCTGTTAAAAGCGCAGTAGTTACCACCGTTGATAAAGTAGCACCCACACATACCGAAAATAGCACTTTCTATAGCAAATTTATTTCCGATAGTCATTCTCCTATGTTTAACTGGTTGGTTTTCGAGTCATTGGGAATTTTCATTGGAGGTCTTATTTCAGGTGCAATTTTCGGCAGACTAAAAAAATTACGTGTTGAACATTCACCAAAAATTACTCCAAAAACCCGACTTTGGGCTGCCGGTATAGGTGGAATATTATTTGGTATTGGTAGTCAGTTCGGACGTGGTTGTTCAAGCGGAGCTGCTCTTAGCGGAACTGCATCCTTTTCCTTTGGCGGATTTCTGGTAATGATGCTGCTTTTTGGAACCGGCTATGTCGTTGCCTATTTCTTTAGAAAATTATGGATTTAAAAAATTAAAAATATTATGGGACCACTTATTCCTCAAGGTATTATAACAGGCGAATGGGATTTTGTAATCGCATTACTATTAGGTATCGCCTTCGGATTTATCCTGGAAGCCTCAGGATTTTCTTCCTCAAGAAATATTACAGGCGCATTTTATGGCTACAACTTCGTAGTGCTTAGAGTGTTTTTAACTGCCGTTTTGGTAGCAATGATCGGACTTCTTTATTTCAATTATTTTGGATGGATAGATATGGATATGCTATATATACTTCCAACTTATACAACACCAATGATAGTCGGTGCAATTATTATGGGATTCGGATTTGTTATCGGCGGCTTCTGCCCCGGAACAAGTTATACCGGTATTGCAATTGGAAAAATTGACGCTATGGTTTTTACAGGCGGACTTTTCCTTGGTATATTTATTTTCTCAGAAGCATTTCCGCTTTTTAGCGATTTCTATTATAGCGATAATCTTGGAAATGTAACCGTTTCTGATGTCCTCGGTGTTTCAGATGAAGTATTTACCATGATTATGGTAGTTGTGGGCTTAACGGCATTCTGGGCAACATGGATAATTGAAAAGAGAGTTAGAAAAAATATTAATCCTTACAAATTCGAATAAAAATGAATAAGAACTATATATACCTGACAATCTTAATGTTGGTTTTAGGTGGTGGTTTATTTTTACTACCTGAAAAAAATAATAATAAGGATGTAAATCCAGAAGAAATAATGTGGAGCACCGTTCAGTCAACACGTTTTATAACTACCGATGAAGTTGCTAAAATGATAATTGAAAATGATCCAACACTCGAGTTAATTGATGTTAGGTCAGAAGATGATTATGCCGAGTTTAGTCTGGAAAAAGCAATAAACATTCCTCTTGACAGTATTGCTACCGAAGATTATCAGCAATATTTGGGGATAAAAGGCTTAAAGGCAATATTTTATTCCAACGACGATATAAAAGCTGACCAGGCATGGGTAATTGCAAAAAGACTGGGGTACAAAAATATTTATGTAATGAAAGGCGGATTAAATAGTTGGATGACCACAATTATCGAGCCTGTGAAACCGGTGGAAACTGCTTCCAGTGAAGAGTTTGAACTTTATGGTTTTCGTAAAGGTGCCTCAATATATTTTACCGGTAGTAATATCGAGACTCCCGGCAATGATACCAAGGCTGTAATTAATGTAACACGCAAAAAGAAACAATCAGTTGTCGAAGGCGGCTGCTAGTTTGTGGTGTAAATAATTGTTAATCAAGAAAATATAAAGAAATGCATATACACGAATTAAATCCAAAACGTACAGCAATAACACTGATTTTGTTTACAGCACTTATTGTTATTGGTTTGATAACATTAAAATCACCTCGCCTTACTTTTGAACAGCCACTGAACGAAACAATCGAAATGGCAGTTTGGGATGAAGGTGCTGTTTTCCCATACGAATTGGTGGATATTATTAACGGATCCATTGATACTGTATTGATTATTGATTTGAGAAATACTTTTGAATTTGCAAAGGGAAATATTCCCGGTTCCGAAAACATCTCTTCTGTTGAACTATTGAATGAAGAAAATATAGAACGACTGGAACAACTTAAAGAAGATGGAATAAGTGTAATTGTTTATGCTAACAGCCAACTTGAGGCTAATGGTCCATGGATGATATTGCAACAACTGGGATTCGATAATGTAAAAATACTTTTGGGCGGTTATAACTATTATAAGCAATGGGCTGACAATCTTGGAGATTCATACGCTGATGATGCCTATTTATTGGGAACTCCTAAATACGATTATAATGAAATGGCAAGCAGCACTAAAGTTGAAGATAATTCTTCCTCCGATATTAAAGCTACCATAAATATTACAAGAAAAAAGAAGACTTCCGTAGTTGAAGGCGGATGTTAGGAAATTTATTTGATTACTATTTTTGAAAAGAAGAGGGCTTTGGTCCTCTTTTTTTTGTGAAAAAGGCCTGCCTTCATTACATTACTGCCTTCAAACTAATTTTTTACGGCAGTCAAGCTGGCAGGTAAACTTAAGGCTAAAGGCTAAAGGCTAAAGTTCAAAGGCTAAAGTGTAAAGGCTAAAGTGGGTTCCAATAAAATAGGCTGGGTATAAACTTCCAATTCGAAACGTAGCCCGTAACTCGCAACTATTTTAAGAACAAACAACTATCACCATAGCTTAAAAAACGGAAATTGTTTTCCATAGCGTAATTATAGGCCAGTTTCCATTTTTCCC
>PKTA01000005.1 GCA_002869365.1 Marinilabiliales bacterium
AATAGCAGATTGCAACAAATTAGAATAATTCATGCAAACACTCCGAATGTTATTTGGAAATGGGATTTTGATGAGGATGGGAATTTTATAAATGTTTATATTTCTGAGGCTGCAGATGAATTTCTTGGATTACCTGAAGGTAGCATTGACAATTCATTGGATAAGTTTTTTTCTTACATTTTACCCGAATATTTACCTTTAGTTGACGGTGCTATCAAAAATGCTATCAAAAATCCAAACACGCTGATTGCTATCGAATACGAAGTAAAAAGAGCAGATGGTAAACTAGCATGGTTTTCATCAACAGGTAAAGTTGTTCATGAAAATAATAAATTCACTATATACGGAACTACGGTTGATTTCACTGAGAAAAAACAAATTGAGCGAAAATTATTACAAAGTGACAGGGTATTTAATTTGTCTCTTGACATGTTTTGTATTGCAGGATTCGATGGATATTTTAAATATCTGAATCCCGCATGGGAAAGAACTCTTGGTTGGTCTATTGAAGAATTACTCTCAAAACCTTGGCTTGATTTTGTGCACCCTGATGATTTAGAAACAACTGAAAACGTCAAATCAGTTATTGTTGAGGGTAAAGAAGTCTACAAATTTGAAAACAGATATATCTGTAAAGACAATTCGACAAAATGGCTCTCATGGAACTCACAACCATATCCTGAAGAAAATATCATGATTGGTGCAGTACGGGATATTACAGAAACAAAAAGAATTGAAAAAGAATTGTTACAAGCCAAAGAAAAATCAGAAGAAAATGAAACGAAATTCAGACAGGCATTTGACAATGCAGGTATTGGAATGGCTTTGGTTTCTTTGGAAGGTAATTTGATAAAAATTAATCAATCTGCCTGCCAAATATGGGGATATACTGAAGATGAATTACTAAATATGTCATTTCAGGAAATAACACATCCCGACGATTTGAATAAAGATTTAGAACTTCTGTATAAATGTATTGAAGGAAAAATAAATCATTACAATATTTCAAAAAGATACATCAAAAAATCACGTGAAACAATTTGGACAAATCTTCATGTTTCTATAGTTAGAAATAATTTACAACAGCCTCAATTTTTTATCTCACAAATAGAAGATGTTACGAAAAGTATAATTTACGAACGAGAATTAATTAAAGCCAAAGAAAAAGCAGAAGAAAGCGATAGATTAAAATCCGCATTTCTTGCCAATATGAGCCATGAAATCCGAACTCCAATGAATGGGATATTAGGCTTCACATCATTGCTTCAAGAGGCTAATTTATCAGCTAAAAACCAAAAAGATTACATTAATATTATTAAAAAAAGTGGCGACCGTCTTTTAAATACAGTTAATGATATAATAGAAATATCAAAAATTGAAAGTGGTGATATAAATGTTACAAAATCTAAGGTGGACATAATTGGTCATTTGGATACACAAGTTACATTCTTCAGACCAGAAGCAAAGAAAAAGAACATTGACATTATTATGCAAAACAATATTGATGGAAATGAATTAACGATTAATACAGATAAGAACAAGTTAAGTTCCATTTTCTCCAATCTGATTAAAAATGCAATTAAATATACTAATGAAGGAACGATTAATGTTGGGTTAAAAATTGAAAATAACCAGATACTTTTTTCTTGTCAGGATACTGGGATTGGAATTCCAGAAAGTAGGCAGGAAGCGATATTTAATCGTTTTGAACAAGCCGATATTGAAGATAAACAGGTTCACGAAGGTTCAGGATTAGGCTTAGCCATTGTTAAATCATATGTCGAAATATTGGATGGTAAAATCTGGGTAGAGTCAGATGTAGGGAAAGGTTCTACATTTTATGTTTACTTGCCTTTTAAACAAGAAAAGAAGAAAAAACAAACTATTATACAAGAAGCAAAATCTTTCGTTTCTGGCATAAAAAACATCAATATCTTAGTTGTTGAAGATGATGAAATTAGTTCAATGCATCTTTCAGCAATACTCGAAGGTAAGGTTAAAAATTACATTTCAGCAGAGAATGGTATTGAAGCAATAAATGCTTGCAAAAATAACTCAGGTATTGATTTAATACTTATGGATATTAAAATGCCGGTAATGGATTGTTTTGAAGCAACAAAAAAAATAAGGGAATTTAATAAGGATGTTATTATAATTGCTCAAACGGCTTATGCTCTCGAAGGAGACAAGGGAAAAGCACTTGAAGCTGGGTGTAACGATTATATTTCAAAACCGATTAACAAGGAAAAACTTTTTGAACTTATTAACAAATACTTTTCAAATCATTAAAAACTGTAATCATGGCACTCTATTAGGACACACCAGAAAAAAGGCTTAACATCTCTGTAAAGTCCTGATAATAAGTGGAGAATAGTGGAATCGAACCGCTGACCTTTTGACTGGCTCCACCACAATATTTACTAATTTTAATAATTGATTTCATCAAAGATGATATTTAATATGAATATTAGGTGCCATATGGTACACTACCTGGCTGATCGTTTTGCAAATGGAAATCCTGGATTAGATTCCAGAGCTAATCGTGGATATTCATTTTACCGAGTCAACACTATTTTTTTGACTGTTCTGGTTTTTCCTGCTTGTAATGAGAGAATATATATACCCGGTCGTAACTGTTCTGGATTCCATTGCATAGAATGGTCCCCCCTCATTCTCATTCCTTCAACCAACGTAGCCTGACGCTTTCCTGCCAAGTCATAAACAGATAATTCAACATGAGTTTGTCCTTCAAGTCGATAAGAAATTATTGTCGAAGTGCAGAAAGGGTTGGGTGCAATTTGATTTAATTGGGCAATTGGTTTCGTATTTTCATAAATTCCATCTGGGGAGATAACTGGACTTCCCGCCTGAATCCAAGCCGTATAAAGAAGTTCTGTCAAAGCATGTGAAGCATTGCTAAATAATGGTATAGTAAAACTCTGTGTTTGTTCCCAGAGAGTTTGTCGATAAAGAGATGAAGTGGTACTTCCGGCTACGTTTTCAGCATAATCATCAGCAACCAGAATGGAATCTACATAAACATAACTGCTATACAAGTAATTAAATACATATTGATCAACTTGGTTTATCTCAGAAATCTCGAAACCATTGTAGTCGAATTGGGAGATATAGGCGTTTATCATAGTAGATTCGTATCGTGAATGAATGCCATTGTTCCCTGTAAACTGACCATTATAGTTTCTGGTAATATGCATGGGCATATGTCCATCAGCAACATAATGACCTAAATCTGAAGCGAATAGAACGGCCTTGTCCCAATCATGACGTTCGAAACAACTCACTAGTGAATCGTATGTAATCAATGTTGCCCAAGGAAGTATCCCATTGTCATATACAAAACTGGATCCGTGGGCAATAATCACCGAATCCCAGTTCATAGGAATGCTGCCACTGGAAATGAATTCGCTGTAATTGTCGATATCAATATAGTGCTTAGGGCCTTCTGTTGGATCCCATGATTTCCTGTCATCTGCATCAGAGGCATGAGCAGCAAGTACACTTAACCAATCGCTGAATTGTGCCATTTCTTCGTTGAAAGAAAGCCCTGAGGCCTGGTTAATTTTGTAATGTCCTGATGATCCCCAGCTGATTAGCACAAAAGACAAACCAAGAATCGCCACAGATAGTAAAAGTTGCTTTTTCACAGACTATAAATAAAAAATTAGAGTACAAAGTTAACTTTCTTTTAAAATATTAGATCTTCTATAGTGAAAATTGATATAATTACTTCATTTAACTAAATAAGGAATGAAGTTGTTAGTAGGTCAACATTAATTCCAAATAGAATAAATACTAAAAGGGCACTCCGGACAAAATCATATTTCGGGACATTTATCGGACAAAAACTCAAACAATTGGCTGGTTATAAGGAAGAAAAATTATTTGACGACATGGGGCAAAGTGAAGTAAAAAGTCGAACCATTTCCTTCTTCACTTTCCACCCAAATTTTTCCGCCATGTTTTTCAACAAATTCTTTACAAAGTATCAGCCCCAATCCTGTCCCCTTTTCATTTTGGGTTCCATATGTTGAATGTTTACTATCGATGTTGAATAATTTGTCAATGGCTTCAGGGGGTATTCCAATTCCTGTATCGTGAACAGAAATAGTTAGTTTGTTTTGATAATCCTGTGCTGCTATAGTAATCTTCCCACCCGTATTAGTGAATTTAATGGCATTCGAAACCAGGTTTCTCAATATGGTGCTTATCATATCTTTATCAGCAATAATGGGAGCATTTGAAGGTAAGGTTTTAAGGATTTTAATTGATTTCTGTTCGGCAACTCCGATTAATAATCGCTCCACATCTTTAATAACTTCAACGAGTTCAAAAAATTCAGGATTGAAATCCAATCTGCCGGTTTGTGACTGCGACCATTCCATTAGATTTTTGAGTAAATCCATCGCGGTTTGAGATGATTGTAAAATGATTTCTGTATGTTTTTCAATTTCGTCATAGTCATTTGCTTTAATTTGTTCCAGGAGAAGTTCACTAAAACCGACAATGGAATTAAAGGGGCTTTTCAGATCGTGAGCAATGATGGAAAAGAATTTGTCTTTTTCATTATTGATCTTTATCAGTTCTTCGTTAGTTTCCTGAATTTCTTTTTCTGCCCTTTTGCGATCGGTTACATCCCTAATTTGAGAGATGAAAAATAAAGGAGCGCCATCTTTATCTCTTACCAGAGATACGGATAATAAAACCCAGATGATATCCCCTTGTTTATGGAGATATCGTTTTTCCATACTGTAAGTTTCAATTTCTCCCGCAAGTAATTGTTTTACAAAATCCAAATCAGTTGTAAGATCATCAGGGTGGGTAATATCCTGAAATGTTAAACTTAAAAGTTCTTCTTCAGAATACCCGACCATTTCACAAACCTTCAAATTGACTTTTAGCCATTTTCCAGCTGGCGAAATTAAAGCTATTCCTATCGCAGAGTATTGAAAAGCATTTTTGAATTTTTCTTCACTTTCTCGAATTGTCTCTTCTGCCAGTTTTCGTTTAGTGATATCCCTATGAATTCCAAGAAACCCTATAAGGTCTCCATTAGCATTGATAATAGGGTCAACTGAACCTTCGATATCGATTAGTTTACCATCCTTGCATTTATTGCGATATTCAGTTTTAGGAACACTCTGTTTACTAGGTATTTTATCCCAAAATGATTTGAAATCTTCTTTTGTAAAGAAACCGCTATTCAGAATTCTTGGTGTAGTTTTACCAACAACCTCTTCTTCTGTAAATCCATAAATTTTAGTGAATGTAGGGTTTACAAAGGTAAATATCCCATCATTATCAGTCATAAAAATAATTTCCTGAGAGTTAGAAATAGCTAGATTTAGTTTTTGAAGCGATTCTTCGACACGTTTTCTTTCGGTAATATCATGACCGATACCAACAATGCCTTTAATGTTTCCATATTCATCTTTCAATGGCACCTTTGAAGTGAGCAACACCTTCTTATCTCCCTTCTTGTCAATCAAATATTCTTCTCTGTTTATCACAGCTTTACCCGTTTGTATAACAAATTTATCATCATTGAAAAATGCTTCGGCAATTTCTTTAGGATAAAAATCGAAGTCAGTCTTTCCTAAAATTTCTTCTTCTGATTTTGCTCCCAAATACTTTAATTCCATGAAGTTTGCAAGTGTCTTTCTGCCACTTATGTCCTTACCGTAAATTGAATAGGGAATATTGTCTATAACTGTACGCAATAATAACCGTTCATCTTGTAAACGTTCCTCAACTTTTTTAGTGTTGCGAACATATTTTATGCTTGGTTTGTAAAAAAAATAATAAAGGAAAGGGGTTATCATAATTACCAGAAGTGTTGCATCTATTGAAGCATTAATAAAGTAGTTTTTATAATCTAAAATATCAAAGGCAAACATTATAATTAACTCCATAACAAGGATCAGGAAAATTAAAAACATAAAAAGAAACTTTGGCGAACTTTCACCAATCCTGAACTTGAAAAGTCTAAGTCGATTCATCTGTATTAAATTTGATTTTTGTACTAAATTCTTTAAAGCATACAGGACGCCTTCATAATAATTTAGATTCTTCCTAAGAAAGTAATTTGTTAAACAATTCAAATATATGAATTTTATTGTTGAATTATTCATGCGGTTGATCACGATCTGACATAGGTACTCATACAAGGTCGTTTTATAAACTGGATCTCAATCAAATTGTGGGAGTTAAAGAGAATGAGATTATTGAAAATACGGTAATAAATGATTTCAAAAATCAACTAAATCCTTTTGTAAAAGAAACTCAAGTGACTTTTAAATTAAGGGAGTCTGGTAATGTTAAAATTGAAGTTTTGATATTCAAGGCAGAAGAATTGCAAAACTTTTAAACACAACTCTTATGGCATGAAATCATAGTGTTAACTGTAATGGCACCAATGAAAAAGGATATTACCTCAGCCTTGCTTATTATACCTGAAAAATTACTAATGGAATAGAAAAGTAAAGCGGTAAGATGCTTAAGTCTGAATAAGAGAAATGTTACACTAATTTTCGGATTGCATTTGGATGGTTACAAATAGCCATCCAAAACATTGAATATAAAAATATAGCATTCCATAATAGGGCAAAAGAATAGGATTTCTCATATATTTGCTTTGCATTATTAAAAGAAAAATTAGTGAAGTATAAACATTACCTTCTGACCATACTGAGAAAACTAAGACTTGCATTTATGGATTTAATTCCAATAATTGTTGTAGTTGTTTTTTTTCAAAGTGTGGTTATCAGGCAATCAATTCCGCAAATTGGAGAAATTATATTTGGCTTTATCTTAGTTGTTGTAGGCTTAATGCTCTTTATAGAAGGTTTAGAGATTGGGCTATTTCCCATAGGAGAGACCATGGCATACGCATTGGCAAAAAAGGGAAGCCTCCTCTGGTTGATGATTTTTTCTTTCGCACTTGGATTTTCAACTACAATTGCCGAACCAGCTTTAATCGCAGTGGCTAAGGAAGCCTCGGAAATATCTTCAGATGCCGGTTTGATAGAAAATAGTCAAAAAACTAAAGATTTATATGCAATGGGCTTACGTTTGTCAGTAGCAATTTCTGTTGGCTTAGCCATCGTAATTGGGGTTCTGCGTATTTTAAAGGGTTGGCCTTTATATTATTTAATCATTGGTGGATATGTATTGGTTATGTTAATGACGATTATTGCCCCTGAAGAGATTATTGGTTTGGCTTATGATGCCGGAGGAGTTACAACCTCTACTATTACAGTCCCGCTTGTGGCAGCTTTGGGAGTTGGGCTTGCCAACGTAATTAAGGGAAGGAGTCCGCTAGTGGATGGATTTGGACTCATTGCCTTTGCTTCGCTATTACCAATGATTTTTGTAATGGCTTATGGCTTAATGTGGTTTTAATAGGAAGTTTGAATTATGATCGATTATGTAATGGATTTTCTTTCGGTATTATTTTATACTCTTAGAGATGTATTGCCTATTTTGCTATTGATCATTTTCTTTCAGGTAGTAGTTTTGAAGAAAGCCATTCCTCATTTAAAAAAAGTTATTCTTGGAGGCGTTTATGTAGTAATTGGATTAGCATTATTTCTTATGGGATTAGAAAAAGCTCTATTTCCTCTTGGTAAAATTATGGCCTCCCAGTTAACTGAGCCTGCCTTTATTGGAAGTTTTTATGATGGGGCATCAAATTGGATGTCATATTATTGGATTTACATATTTGCTGCTTTAATTGGATTCGCTACCACCATTGCTGAGCCTTCTCTTATTGCTGTTGCCATAAAAGCAAATGAGGTTTCAGCGGGAACCATAAGTCAAAAGGGGCTTCGGTTTACAGTGGCTATCGGGGTCGCTTTTGCCCTTGCATTGGGCACTTTCAGAATTGTTACCGGAACGCCACTATTTATTTATATTATGACAGGTTATATTATCGTTATCATACAAACCATCTTTGCCCCCAAAAGACTAATTGCTCTTGCCTATGATTCAGGAGGAGTTACTACTTCCACTGTAACAGTGCCTATTGTGGCTGCACTCGGACTAGGGTTGTCCAGTGCAGTACCGGGCAGAAATCCAGCAATTGATGGCTTTGGGCTTATCGCATTTGCGAGCTTATTTCCAATTGTAGCGGTATTGGGATATGCTCAGTTTATGGAATTAAAAATTAGATTCTCAAAAAAAATAAAAAAAGAAAACGATGCAATTTAAATTAATCATGGCTTTTGTAAAGCCTAATATCACTGATACTGTAGTCAGTGCAATGAAGAAAGCTGGAGCAACAGGAGCTACCATTATTCCTGCCAGAGGTACAGGAATACATGAGGCAAAGTCCTTCTTTGGATTAAGTATTGAGGACCAAACTGATATTATTGTTTTTCTTGTGGAAGAACACGTAGTAGAAAATATGTTAGAGGTAATAAGGTTAGCCGGCAAGTTTAATGAACCCGGCACAGGAATAGCCTTTGTAATACCGGTGGATCATATAGCCGGACTTGAAAGTCAGATGAAAAAATTCAAGGACCAGGCTCGTGATAAGTATTTTTAGTAAAGATTATAAGAAGTTCCTGATTTTACCATAATATTGAAAATACATTTGAAAAATTTGTATTATGTTGAAATTAATCACTGATATTTTTAATTAAAAGAGTAAAAATGACAACAAAAAGAAGTTTTCAAAGTGCTAAGGATGTAATGACAAGAGATGTTGTTTTCATCGATGGAATGACCACAGCCAAAGAAGCCGTTGAAATAATGAAGAAGGAAAAGGCTGAAGCTTTAATAGTTAAAAAAAGGCATCCCCAGGATGCCTATGGGATAGTTATGGTGCATGACTTTATTAAAGGGGTAATTATACCGGACAAAACCTCCGAGGAGGTTAATGTTTTCGAAATTATGACCAAACCGGTAATAAGTGTGCCGGCCAGTATGGATGTTCGCTACGTTGCAAATCTATTGTTGAAAATTGGAGTAAGGATAGCTCCAGTAGAAGAAAATGGTGAATATGTTGGAATGGTGTCACTCTCAGATTTGATACTTGATAATTTGCTTTTCTGAAATTGCCATATAAAATTAATGCAAAAGTAAATTTCAGGGACAGTCCAGAAAAAAAAGGATTTACAAAAATGAGGAATATGTGTGAGATGAAAAAGTTCTCCTTCGCTTAAGCTTCGGAGGGCGATGGTGGAGAATAGCGGAATCGAATGCCGAAAATCCAAAATCTCTGATTTTGATGATTTTCGTGCATCCTCGTAAAATCACGTAATCTTTGATTTCTATTTTACGGGACCGCTGACCTTTTGAATGCCAGTGGATAAGGCATTTTTGTAAGGCTTTATATATCAATTATATAAAAAATACGGAAATTGCAAAGTAGCGAATTTTGCAGCATTTTAGCACGCTAAAAGTGCACTCCAGTGATGTGGTTATTTATTGCTTTTTCTATAGGTTAGCCCAAAAAAACAAACTATAACTGGTGAATAAACTATTTGGCTATTCCTGGAAAATTATATTATTGTCTATCAAACATAATGAAATAATATATTTGAATTTGTCTGAATATAATTAATAATCATTATAAATAAAAATACTTTAGTAATTTTGACACTAGTAGATGAACTATCAAATGCAAAAACCGGACCCGTTGACCACCCCTCTCCGGTTTTTAAAAACAACCAAAACCGATTTTGGCTGAACACCCTATACCGGCATTTTTACAATTTTAAGGATCTAAAATACAATGTTTTATAGTACTACCTTTATACTTACATCTCAATATGTGTATTGTAGTCAGCGATTTCGGTTTTAGGTGGTCACTGAGACCGGTTTTTGCAATTAGGCTGCTCAATTGATGGTTATTAGTGGCTTGCAACGTAGTACAATCTGCCCAATCAAATAATAGCCTACCTCAAGGCATCTGCTTTTCAATAATGCAGGAATATTTCCTTTTGAGTATAAAAAAATTATTTCGATTACCAATTAAAAAAAACCATACTTTTAACCTTATTTACTTAAATAAATCTCTGCTAAATCATTTTTACGATATAGCAACTTGCTTTAGTAGTTGTTTTTATAATAAAGTCTAATCAAATGAGAAAAATTTATATTTTTATTTTCACAGTTTTGTTTAGCCTAAATAGTTTTTCACAAAACCCTGATCCACAAATACTCGAAATGATCGAAGAAACGTCATTGGATTCTCTTACTAAATATGTTCGGGAACTCTCAGGTGAAGACTCTGTGGTTATAAATGGTGTAAAAACAATAATTAAAACAAGGTGGACTCCATTGGAGGGCTTAGCTGCAGACTATTTAAAACAGAGAATAACTGAGTTTGGGCTGAGCCCTATTGAACAAACAGTTCCAGGATCAATGGGGCCTGGGGATAATATACTCGCTACTAAAAAAGGGAATCAGGATAGTTCATCCTACTATATTATTTGCGCACATTATGATTCGTTTACCGATTATTGTGCTGACGATAATGCTAGCGGTTGTGCAGCAGTACTTGAATCTGCAAGAATTCTTGCTGACTATGAATTCCCTTACACCATAGTATTTGCATTTTGGAATGAGGAAGAGATGGGTCTTATGGGTAGTATGTATTATGCTGACTCTGTAAGGAACGAGAATGGACAGATTTTGGGTGTGATCAATCTAGATATGCTAGGATGGGATAGTGATAATAATGGCGAATTTGATATTAATGTCCGGAATATCGCAAATTCGACTGATTTATCTGATAAAATTATTGAAGTTGTTGAGGACTATTCACTAAGTTTATCACCAATAGTTTTTAATCCCGGTACGATATATAGTGACCACTACTCTTTTTGGTTAAATAATTATGGTGCGCTTGTTTTTAGTGAAGCAATGTTTAGTGGTGATGGCAATCCTTATTATCATTCGGTGGAAGATAGAATTGACAAATTCAACATGCCATACTTTCATGAATTAGGAAAATTATCTGTAGGTATCATAGCAACTCTTGCTTCTGATTATACAGTTGAAATTCAAGAAATATACAATCAATCAATCAACATATATCCAAACCCTGCAAGTAATTATATTTACGTTCAAACTAGTTATAAAACAGAAATTCAGATATTTGACTTATTTGGAAGATCAGTCCTGTCAACTTTTGTTAATAAAAATAATTCCATAATTGATATTTCAAGTTTGAATGAAGGAAATTTCGTAATTATTGCAAAGTCTAATTTGAAGTATGATATTTACAAGCTAATAATTTCGAGATGATATCAATTAATCTTGCCAGTCATTATCTGTTTATTTGCTATGATAAAAAAAGTGAATAAAACATAAATCCGTTGTGTACCCTAGTGAGATGATAGAATGTATAAACCAGAGCCTCTGACCACCCGGAACAAGAGCAACTATCAGGGTGAATCTTCTGTGTTGTGCTACTGGTAAAGAGCACAAGAGCCAATATTGGAGGGTATGATGAAAAGCTGGAGAAAAACATTGATAGTATAAACACAAGCATCTCTTGACTTGGTTGAAAATGAATATTTCGTAGTTAATACGAAGATGAGTTAGAAGCGTCGGAATCGCGTTACTGGAGTTTGATTTGTAGCAAAAAATACTTTGACTATTAATTACATGTAACAAATGGAATATTATTCTCCTATTTTAATCGTAGGATTTGAATTCAGCCAGAAATGTAATTCCAAAATCTCCCGCAAAATTAATCCGCTGTAGTCGAAGTAAGCTTTATCAGAATTATCAACTTTGACATCTCCTCATGCTAAGATTGAAGGATTGCTGCAACTACGGAATTATATATAGTATTATATTTTGTTAATTTAATATGCTATTACTGAAAACAATTAATCAAACTTAGATTGTACATAGGATTGTACAGAAGGGCACTCCAGTAAAGTGGTTATTGGGTGTTTTTCCGTAGGTTAGCCCCCATAAAAACATCTAAACTAGTGAATATATTATCAGCCTACTTCTCTGTGTATCTGTTATTGTCAATACTTACAAAACAAGTTCCTGCTTTTTATTCCCTTTACTATTTTCATTATGTGACCACAAATAAACCCCAAATCAAATATGAAAAACTTAAATATTTTTTTTAGTTTTGGAAAAAATCAACAACCGTATCCATGAAAAAAACAATACTCATTTTACTTGTAATATTTATTCTCCCATTTTTTGTTACTCCACTTCTTTCTCAGGATACCTTGGGCGAACTGATGTCGGACAAAACCTTTTCTGGTTTAAAGATGAGAAGTATCGGCCCCGCCTTTAAGTCAGGCCGCATTGCCGATATTGTTATCCACCCTGAAGACAATAATTTATGGTATGTGGCAGCTGGATCGGGAGGTGTTTGGAAAACTGAAAACGCAGGAATTACCTGGAAGGCTATATTTGAAAAACAAGCTGTTTACTCCATTGGTTGTATCGCTGTTGATCCAAATAATCCACACAATGTGTGGGTGGGGACTGGAGAAAATGTTGGTGGTAGGCACGTTGGTTTTGGTGATGGTATTTACAAAAGTTCGGATGATGGTGCCAACTGGAGCAATATGGGCCTGAAAGAATCGCAGCATATTTCAAAAATAATTATACATCCTGAAAATTCTGATATTTTATGGGTCGCGGCTCAGGGACCTTTGTGGAACAAAGGTGGTGAGCGTGGTATTTACAA
>PKTA01000053.1 GCA_002869365.1 Marinilabiliales bacterium
ACACCATCGGCACCAAGTGCCAGGGCTGCATAAATAGCGTTGCCAGAAGCAATTCCTCCTGCAGCAATTATCGGAATATCAACCACTTGCCTTAGCATTGGAATTAAAACCATGGTTGTTGTTTCTTCAATACCATTATGACCACCTGCTTCAAAACCTTCTGCAACTATAGCATCAACTCCGGCTGCTTGTGCTTTTAAAGCAAATTTTTTATTGGCCACAACATGAACTACTGTTATTCCTTTCTCTTTTAAAAGAGAAGTATATTTCGCCGGATTACCGGCAGAAGTGAATACAATTTTAACTCCATGTTTTATAATAATCTCTATTATTTCGTCTGTTTGAGGATATAACAGAGGTACATTAACTCCGAAAGATTTTTGGGTAGCAGTTTTACATTTTATCAAATGCTCTTCGAAAACCTCGGGGTACATACTTCCACTTCCTATTAAACCTAAACCACCGGCATTGCTAACGGCAGAAGCAAGTTTCCATCCACTACACCAAATCATTCCTCCCTGAATTATGGGATATTTTATTTGAAATAGTTTCGTGATGTTATTCATCATATTTTTTATGATTTAAAGGAAAATAATCTAATCCATCCATTTCAGCATTGCATCAACTATATTATTTGCACCATCATCAATATCTGTGATTTTGGCATCGAGCATATAGCAGGGAGTTGTAAAAACAATATTATCTTCATCAAAAACCACATCTCCGTGATCGGTTTCAATATGAGTTGCGCCAAAAGCCTCCACAACATCTGCCGTTGCTTTTTCATTTCCAATGGTTACATTTACATCGCCCAGAATTTTAGCAATTAATGTTGGAGCAATACATAATGCACCTATTGGTTTCTTTTGTTTATGAACCTGTTTAACAACATCTACAACTTCTTCATTTATAGTGGCATTGGCACCTTCAAATGCAACATTCGATAAGTTTTTAGCAGCACCAAAACCGCCCGGAAAAAGTAAAGCATCAAAATTGTCAGCCTTAAATTCTTTAAGATCTTTTATATCCCCTCTGGCAATTCTTGCCGACTCAACCAATACATTTCTGGTTTCATTCATTTCTTCACCATTAAGGTGATTTATTACGTGATGTTGATTTATGTTTGGTGCAAAACATTGATAATCGCCACCCATTCGTTGGATAGCAAGCATACTTAAAGTGGCCTCATGAATTTCTGCCCCATCGTAAACACCACATCCTGAAAGTACTACTGCAAATTTTTTCATTATAAAACAATTTTAATTTTGTCCACAATTTACAAAATTCTCAGACTACATAAAATAAAAGCACAAAAAAATGGGGCAGCCAAAAGTTGACTAACCCCATTATTTGCGTAAACTTACCAATTATCTTTTAGAACCAGCCAAATTTGAAACTCAAATTAAAATTAAATCCGTCTAGGGCATTGGTTGGAACATCTTTCATAATCAAGTCGTTATTATCGTAGTATTTATACTCCAGCAAAACACCATTGGTAAGGCGATAAGATCCTCCTATGGCAATTCTCATAAACTTAACTACATTAAATTCTACTTCTAGACCCGGTTCTAACACCAAAAATACATCTGTATCATAGTAATTATCATTATAATAATTGTTATCCCACACATTACCATATTTGGCGGCTAGGCCTCCAACACCAAATATAACTGGGAAAGAAACGTGAACAGGTGATTTTGGAGCAATTATGGGTTCAATAAATAGACCTCCGTATCCACCGGCTAAGTAATAATTTCCAACTTCAGTGGTTTTCTTAAGATTATTAAAAAAACCTTTTCCTGTGATACCAATTGCTAAGTGATGGTTTAAAACCCATGCGGCACGACCGCCAATTTGAAGACCATCTTTTCCGTCAATTTGAGTATAACCTATGGTAATTGCACCATATGCTCCATGAGAAATAGAATTATTGTTCTTCTCTTTATTAAAAATTGTTTTGAATTCGTTTTTATTTTCCTGCGCATTAGTTGTATTTACAACTGCCAGGATTAAAATTAATACGGGTACTATAAATTTAAATTTCATGATTATAATTATTTTAATTGTCGAAATGTATATTTTATACTAAAAGCAAAATCATAAAAGTTTGCTTTGAATTTGTAAAATGATTGTAATTCAATAAATGGTTTAAAATCTACTGAAAAAGTAAGAGGAACTTTTACAAGGGTATATTCGGCACCAAAAATACCATCCAGACCAATTACCGGTCCTACTACTCTTTCTTCATAATAATAAACTCCTGAAGGACCATTATAAGATCTAAACCGGTCAACACCGTTAACAAATCCCAGATGGGCACCACCACCAAAATATAATTGTAAATCGTGGATTCCATCTACTATAAGAGGTTTTTGTCTTTCAATTAATCCATAAACCTGTAGTCCTCCTTTTCTAAATCCCAGCATCCCTTCAAGAGCTATCTTTCTATCTTTAATTATCTTTCCGCTTATGCCCGATGTATATCCCATTCTAATTCCCAAACGCTTCTCATACATTTGTCCGAACATGCTCACGGAAAATAAAATCAACAGTAGTGTTATAGTAGTTTTACGCATCATTATTTTACTCTTTAATTACTGAACCTGAACCTGTTATGCTAACGTCTATACTTGGATCTCCAATATAAAATACAGATCCACTACCACTTATTTTGGCTGTTAGAAAGTCGGCAACATTTACATACATATTGCCTGATCCACTAATTTTTGCATCCAGTTTATCCTGATAGAATTCAAAGGAATTAATATTTCCTGAACCGCTTATGTTAAAATTTCCTTCAGGAGAATATCCTGCAACATACATATCACCGGAACCACTTATTTTGCAATATGTCATCTGCGATTCTACATCTAAAATCATATTTCCCGAACCGCTAATATCAAGATCTGCCAAAGCGCCATAAAGGCTTGCTTCAATACTTCCTGAACCGCTTATCGTTGCTCCTACATTATCTCCATAAACTGAGTCGCAAACAATAGTACCTGAACCACTAAGTTCTATGTACTTTACATCGGGAGTTTTTATATATATATTTATTGGCATTCCGGGTCTTAAATTTTCTCTGCTATCAATCCTTAGGGTGTTACCATTAACTATAGTCCTTATATAAGGTATAAGATTAGTTTCGGCTTCCACTATTGCCTGATATATTGTATCATAAGTAATGTAAACATTGAACTGACCTTCATTGTTTATCTGGTCAAAATTTACTAAACTTCTTTCCTCAGTAAGCACATGACCATTTCCATTTATTGAGTTTAATTTGCTGCACGAATAGTATGTAGTTGACAGCAACATAATGAAAACAACTATTATTATATTTCTAAATTTCATATTCTTAATTTTTATTTGATTCTAATTTTTCAATTTATGGTTGCGCGCATTATTAGAAATTTCTTCTATTATTTATATTGACAAATTAATTTATTTTAAGTTACAATTTTCGGTTTATTTATTGTTAATTTTTAAACTTCCCGAAAGTATTTTAGCCTTGAAATCTATTGTTGACAGGCCTTTTACTCCTAACAAACCTGTTGTTTGAACAAGTCTTTTATCATCTTCAACAGCCACACTTTTCTTATTTTTCAATTCATCATCATAAAATAATCCAGCATTTTCATTGTAAGTAATATCGAGTTTAAAACTTTGTGATTCCTTTTTGGTAATAACAAAATCGGTACTTTCTGATGTAATTGAAATTCCATTTTCCATATTACCCAGATTGTGAAGTTCAAAATCGCCATAGTTTGTTGAAATATCTAAACTTCGGTTCAGATTGTCGATACTAACAAAACTAAACATAAGTTTACCTCCTATTTTATTTCCTTCACCCAAATAAAGGTGATCTCTGTTGGACTCAATATCAAGGAAATTAAACTTTTTGATATAAACTTTAGAGGACTTACTATCTATATTAATATTTGTACATTCATCAATATGCACTTCTGAAAAATAGCCAATGTTTAGCATGCCATGATCGAAATAATTGATGTTAGCATTGGCAAAACTTAGTTTAATATTGTTTTCTCCTGATAAGTTATGAGTATTTAAATCGCCGTTTGACAGGTTGATATTTAAATTCCCTTTATGGTCTGAAATAAAGATATTTCCGAATTTGTTTTCTAGTTCTACTTTCATGCCTATGGGCAGATATATTTTATAATCGATTTGCGATTTTGTTCCGCTTGAAAAAACTGTATTTGCAAGATCTTTAACATCCGACCAGAAGGAATCGCCGCCATCGAAGGTAGTTTTAGCAATAATATAATGCCTGGTTGCATTAAACTCAAAATCAATAAAGTCGAATGTATTGTTTAATTTCGATTCTTTTGTAGAAATAACCTTTAAACTTACATCTATCTTAACGGTGTCTTTCTCCCATGCAATTAGCTGGATATCGCCATATTTGTTGAATACTTGCAATTCCGTATCGCTGCCTGCAAAGAACGATTTACTCACACTCCTGCTTTTTTCAAATGTTTGCGCACCTAGATTAAACTGCAAAAGCAGTAAGGCAAAACATATGACCTTATAATGTATGATGAATCTCTTCATGATTATTATTTTTTCTGTTTTTTAATTTGATTTGTTGAAGCATTTCTTCAAGAATTTCAAGTTTTATTCTATAGTTCTGTATCATTGCTTCAATAACTTCATCATTATTCGCCTGATCTCCCAAATCTTCTTTTAAACCTCTAAACAATTCATCAAGATTAGAAAGTTCGGCATTAATACTTTTTTGTAATTCCGGAGTATTACTTGTAAGTTGAAATAATTCTTGTTTTTTATATTGAATTTCCGAAGAATAATACATTTTAGCTTCAACAAATGTTTTGAAGGATTCGCTTTGTGGTAATTCGGAAACTTGTTGATTATTTGTTTTCTTATTCATCATATCATGGAAAAAATATGAAGAAACAAATATGATTACAACAGCTGCAACCCTGAGCAGAACTCTGGTAATTGAAAACTCTTTCCTTTTAACGGGAGGCAAATCGCCTTCTATTTTCGACCACAAATTTTCTGATGGCTTCAAATCATCAAAATCATTTCGGTTTTCCTGTATAAATTGTTCCAGTTTATCAGATTTCATAAACGCTATCTTTTAAAATTTCCTTAATTCTCCTTTTTGCTCTCATATATTGAGATTTTGAATTAGATTCACTAACCCCTAGTATTTGCGATATTTCTTTATGATCGTAACCTTCCAATAAATAGAGTTGAAAAATTACTTTACTACCATTAGGAAGTTCATTCATGGCTTTTTTAATTTTGTCGACAGATAATCCTGGTAGTTCATCATCTTTATCTTCTTTTTCACCAAACTTTCCTATGTCGTCACAAAATTCCAGTTCGGCTTTTCTTCTTTTTATTTCATTAATGCATTTGTTTACTACTATTCTTTTAATCCATGCTCCAAAACTGGATTCAAAACGAAATGTATGCATCTTCAAAAAAGCCTCTGTAAATGCTTCCTGCAATAAATCTTCGGCCTCTTCCCTGCTACTCATCATGCGGTAACAAATATTAAACATTGCTCCTGAGTACAATTCATAGAGTTTGTATTGGGATTTGCGGTTTCCCTTTACACTTTCCACAACTAAGTCTCTATGTATATCGTATTGATTTATCGCCACGTTTAAGCTTTCTTGCAATATAATGACAAAACAATTACTAAAGGGTCGCAATCAGTAAAATAATTTTTTACTTTGAGAATACTGATACCAGTTTTGCAGACATTATTAATAATAAACATAACAACAATATTTCATTTTTGCTATTTTTATATCTTTACAAAAAAGCGCAATATGCAGCAAATTATATCTATATCAACCAATTGCAGAGAGGGCTTATTTGATATAACTACGGAGGTTGAAAAAGTTTTAAGTAGTAATAATATTAAAACCGGACTTATAAATGTTTATGCCCAGGGTGCTACAGCAGCTATTATGATACAGGAAAATTGGGATGATTCGGTACAAACTGATGTTGTTAATCTTTTAAGAAAATTAATCCCGGAAGGTGTTTGGCTTCACGACAGGCAGGATGGAAATGGAGATTCGCATTTGAAGGCCGGAATTATTGGTCCATCAGAAACTATCCCGATTATTAATGGAAAACTTGGTTTATCCACCTGGCAAAATATTTTCTTTTGTGAGTTTGATGGTCCGCGTAATAATAGGAATATTATTGTAAGTATTATAGGTTGAAACCATGATTTCATTTTTATCTAATAAATTTCGATATATTTTATTTGCAACTTTGCATTAAGAGGAGATGTCAGGATTTAAAAAAGAAATATTTTTAAACTAAAATTATATTATGAAAAAAAATTACATTTTAATTTTGATGGTAATGTTTGTAACATTTTCTTTAAATGCACAGCAAACAATTTTTACCGACAATTTTGACTCCTATGTTACAGGACAGGGAGTGGCTCTACAGGCTGGCGACCCATGGACCACATGGAGTGAGTTACCAGGTGGGGCAGAAGATCCTTTAGTGTCTGATATACAATCTAACAGTCCTTCAAATAGTGTTTATGTAAGTAGTGGCAACGATTGTGTTTTATTACTTGGAGACAGCACTTCCGGAAGATATAAATTCAGTTTCTATATTTATGTGGAAAGTGGAAACCTTGGGTATTATAACTTGCTTTCCAATTTCGATGGTGCAGACAGTGAATGGGGAATGCAAGCATTTTTTGATGACGGTGGTCAAGGTAGTATTGATGCCGGTGGTAATGGAACAGGCACTTTTTCTTATTCATATGATAGTTGGTTCTTAATAGAAAACTTTGTGGACCTCGACAATGACTGGGCCGAAGTATTTATTGATGGAAACTATATTGTGGGATGGCAATGGTCACTTGGTTCTTTTGGTGGAGGATCAGAGATGAAAGTAAGTGCTTCCAACTTTTATGGCTGGGATGGCAGCAAAAGTATTAATGGTACGCCAGGTTTTTATTTTGACGATCTAGATTATTCATTAATGCCAATAGGTGAATCACCCCAAAATTTAGAATCTACTGTTGATGGTGTTGACGTAAGCCTCAGCTGGGAAGCGCCTGCAAGTGATAGCCCCTTTACTTATTATGTGTTTAGAGGAAATGAACTTGTTGCAATAACTCCTGATCTTTATTTTGATGAGAGCCTTGATTATCCTGGTACTTACACTTATAAAGTTAAAGCCTTTTACCTTGATATGGGACTTTCTAATCCAAGCAATTCTTCAGTTGTTATGATAGAAGGCGGTTTAGAGAGGGAAAATATATTACTGGAAATTGGCACCGGCACTTGGTGTACATATTGCCCCGGTGCAGCAATGGGAGCCGATGATTTAATTGAAGAAGACTATGATGTTGCTGTTATTGAATATCATTATGGTGATAGTTATGAAACAACTCAATCATTAGCCAGAAATAATTATTATTCGATTACCGGGTATCCCACTTCAGTATTTGATGGCATAAGTAGTCACGAAGGCGGATCGCATAGTGAGAGTCTATTCCCAACCTATGTTACATATTACGAAAACCGTATTAACGATCAGTCGATATTCGGTTTGGATATGGATGTTGTTTTAACAACAAGCAATACATTTGAGGTAACTTTAAACACTGAACAATTATGGGACTATACTGCCGGTGATTTACGTTTACATCTTGTTTTAACAGAATCACATATTCCGGAAAACTGGCAAGGACAAACAGAGGTTAGTTTTGTATTTCGTGAAATGTATCCCGGTTCCGATGGAACAGAATTAACTCTTGAAAATAATGGAGACACTCAGGAAGAGACTTTTACTGTGGAGGTATCAAATAGTTTTGATGTTATGGAATGTGAACTAGTTGCATTTATTCAGGATAACTCAACCAAAGAGGTGATGAATAGTGTAAAGGTTAGTTTGGGACAAATAGTTGGTGTTGAAGAACAAGGAGAATCTTATACTAAAATATTTCCTAATCCCACAAATGGAAGTGTAAGTATTGAATCTGCCAGTCATATTAAAAATATTAGTATTTATAATTTGAGTGGTCAGAAAGTTTCTGAGTTCGCGATGGATCAACAATCAGTAAAACTAAATCTGGAATCCTTAAATAAAGGTATTTATATGATGGAGATAATTACTGAACACGGGAAAAGAATAGAGAAATTAAATATTAATTAGTATTTTTATTAATCGAAAAAGCCCTTCTTGCCAGTGACAAGAAGGGCTTTTTTTATGTATATAATTAATTAAACCTATGGTTTTTTATAAACTATTGAAACTACAGTTACATCGTCGCCGCCCATATTTATGGTCATACCATAAGGACGATCGTCGGAAATTTTAATTTGTGCTTTTCCTGCTTTTCCTGTTAACTGTTGCCAGATAGTGACTGCCTGGTGCACACCGGTTCCTCCCGTAGGATGTCCCCAACCGATTAATCCACCGGTAGTGTTCATTGGCATTGCCCCGTTACGTGCAGTATTACCTGCAGCAACATAATCGGCTCCACCACCATCAGGGGCCAAACCTAAAGCCTCTGTTGCCAAAACACCGGCTATAGAGAAACAGTCGTGAGTTTCAATTGTCCCCACTTGATTGATTGTAATTCCTGCATCTTCCAATGCCTTGTGAGCAGCCTTTTTTATAGTTTGAAGTTCAGTTAGGTCTTCAGGATCATTGGTAATATTTCTAACCACATGTCCAAATCCCATAACTTCCACTGCATCACTTTTATTGATGCCTAATTTCTCCAGACCTTCTTCTGAACAAATCAAAATTGAAGATGCCCCATCGGAAACCTTAGAACAGTCGAGAACAGTAAGATTGTCGACAAAAGCGGCTCCATTAGGCTTAAATTTATCGTATAATGCTCCCAAATCGGGCACCTGATTTTGATACTCCTGAGCAGTTGGGTCGAGGCGTGCATTTTCAATGGAATTAATAAACCACTGTTTCATACCAGCTCTGGCTTTGTCCATTCCTACTTTTTCGTAATAAGCACCGGCACGATCGCTAAACTGTCCAGGGAAAAAATACGCATGTCCGTTTTTTCTTTTCTGAAACCATCCGGCACCAGCCAAAATATCGGCACCATAAATTGCTTTAACTGTATTTTGAACCTCTATACCCATTGAAAGAACAACGTCAGCAGTTTCTGCTAATACCGAACGTATACCATACATTAGCGACAAGCCACCTGAACCACAGGCACCTTCAACGCTTATGGAAGGTTTCCACTGCAGTTTATCATCAATATAGGCTGCAAAACCCGGAAGGTTTGCCTGTTTATTGAATCGGGCTGCCATAAAGTTTCCTATTGAAATTTCATCAACATTTTCGGCATCATTAATTTGTTTTATTGAACCCTGACCTGCCTCCTTAAAATAATGTTCCAAACCCGGACGTGCTTTCTTTGGATTAAACTCCTTACGTCCTGTACCCATGGAAACAGTATTAAAACCGGCTGTCATATATATTTTTCTTCTCATTTTTTTAATTTTTAAAGATTAGTCAAAAAAGTTATTTACCGGACCATAAGCATGGAAAAAGCCAGTTAGCATAACAGTATTTACATGATCTGTTTCACTGGCAACATTGTCGGAAACCAATTTTTCGCCAATAGTTTTCGAACGACGACCATAATTAACGGCTATAGAAGCTGCCAGATCATTTGATTTTTTAAGATCGCTGAAAAAGGCTGAAAGTAAATCTTCTTTTTTATTGTTTTTAAGAATCGATTTCCAGCTTACTGCTGAAGATGGCAATTCTCCCATCATATCATCGCATTCATCTTTAAACTTTTCGATGTCTACATAGGTTTGCTTATGCATGTCCCAAATGGCAACTATTCTTCCACTTTTATATTTCATGAATCCATCTTTTTGTGCTCCACTCGACATTTGTCCTCCTTTAACACCTTGCAGCATCATTTTGTCGAGCACATCACTATGAAGTTCTTCATCGGTAACAAATGGGTTCATAACATTAAGAATAAACTGAACAACATCAATACCCACATAATCGATAAGCTGGAAAATTCCCATTGGCCTTACCAGATAATCCTGTGTTATTTTATTTATAATATAGACTGCCTGATAAAGAGGAATATTTTTTTCTTCTGCGAGAGTTTTTGCCTCATTAATTCCATGAAGAGCATCGCGCATGAAATGTCCGTTTCCAATAAAACCTGCAAAATCGTTTGAAGGAACGATTATTTTCCTCAGATTTTTTGCATATTCTTTTGCAAAATTTTGAACTTCATCTTTGGTTTTATCCGTAACAATTAGTTCCACTAAACGCTGAACAGCAGGAGGATTATAAAAATGAAATCCTAATACACGTCCATCCAATTTTGCTTCCGACTCAATTAAGTTGATAGGTACCGATGAAGTATTTGTAAAATACCAGGCATCATTATCATTGTTTTTATCAATATCACCAAGTAGTTTAACTTTTAAGGCTCTGTTTTCACTAACTGCCTCAAAAACCAATGTTGACTGGTAAGCCGCAGCCATTGAAGTTACAGGACGGACAACATTTAAAACATCAAAAACATATTCGTCGATTATATCGTAGTTTTCGATTAAATCATCACGATCAGCATATATTTTTCTTAGCCAAACAGTTTTCTTTTCAGCAATTTTTCTTACCTGATTTCTAAGATATTTCATCAACCCTGCAAGTCCTTCAGGAGAAACATCAATTGCATTGAGTACAAATGATTTTCCTTTGTTTTCAGGTTTTAAGCTCAGGTCGGCCATTTCGACAGCAGTAAGAAGTAATATACCGCTACCCATTTTTCCGGCTGCACCTAAAACCGATACATTTTGTAATCTATCTTCGTATGTCATTTTATATTATTTTATTGATTAACAGTTGTTTCATTTAGTTTTGAGAATCTACCATTCCGGTTTTCTTTTTTCCAGGAAGGCAGTCATACCTTCTTTACCCTCACTATTTTCTCCGAATAAGGTTCCAAACTCTTTTGCTTCCAGCTCTTCTCCTATTATTTGTCCCATTTCAAGTCCGTTCCTTACAACAGATTTTACTTTTTTTATTGCATTTGGACCTTTAGATGCTATATTTTTTGCAATTTTAATACATTCATCTAATAATTCTTCTGGTTCAAAAACCTTCTGTACCAATCCTATTCTTAGAGCATCCTCAGCGCCAATCATATCAGCAGTCATAAGCAGATATAGAGCATCGCCCATGCCAACTAATCGTGATAATCTTTGAGTACCTGCATAACCTGGAATAAGACCAAGATTTACTTCAGGCTGACCAAATTTTGCCTTGGTGCTGGCAATACGAAAATCGCATCCCATTGCAAGTTCCAAACCTCCACCAAGTGCAAATCCATTTATAGCTGCAATTACCGGAATATCCAACTCTCCAAAACTGCGGAAGGTATTTTGACCCAGTCGTGAAAATTCAGATCCTTCCTGTGAATTTTTATCAACCATTTCGGCAATATCAGCTCCGGCAACAAAAGCCTTACCTTCTCCGGTAATAATTATCGCCTTTACAGTTTTATTATTCGACAACTCTTTAATCATCGAATCCATCTCGTTAAAAAACAGGGTATTGAGAGCATTCAACGCTTTTGGTCTGCTAATTGTGATAATTGCAATATTGTCAATTATCTCTTTTTTAAGAATATTATAATCCATTTTTCCGTTTAAATTTTAAGGGTATCAAATTTAATAAAATAAATGGAACATTTTTTTGTTTACGAGCTAAAAAATGTAATTATTTGAACTTCTCACAAATCATGCTTCATTAATAAATGCTGGCTTATATATTAACATAAATTTAACATAATATACAATAGTAGTTTTGTAGTTTTACTCTTTAAATAATATGCGATTTATATTACAAAATATAGCTTCTTATTTACTCATTTTCACATTAATAGTGTCAATGAGCGGATTAAAAGTATATTCACATTTTTGTACTAATTCCGGACTTAATGAAAGTAGCATATTTCAAGAATTAATAGATTATTGTCATAATAGTCACAAACTGCAAAAAAACAATAACACTTGCTGCTATTCAGAAAAAAGCAAAGAAAATAATTACTGTGTGGTTGATAATTGTTGCAAAACTACGGAACGTACTTTTAAACTTTCGGTGGAATTTAATTTAAAAACCCCAACCAAAAAAACAAAATCCTTGTATGAATTTTTATTCGACAAGATAATTAATAATGCTGAGAAATCTTATTTATCCAATTATATTGACATCCAAAAACCCGATCATATAAATCCCAATTGGGGTAAAAAATTACTTATCATTATCAATAATTTAAAAACTGAACCTAATCTTTTCTAATTCTTAGTTAAAACGGCTATTACAGTAAAGTTATTTTCAATAAATGTAAATTAAGAATTTATGAAAAAATATTTTTTATTAGTTTGCATATTAAGTATGCAACTGCAAATGATTGTTGCACAAAATGTTTCTGGAGGTGTTTTTGAGAAGATTAATGAGGATTTATTTCCTTTGACAGGAGCAAATATTATTCAGTTAAATACACAAAACGGCACCGTATCAGACGAATCTGGGCATTTTAATATAAAGTTAATACCGAATAAATCTCAGTTTATAATCGTAAGTTTTGTTAGTTATCAAAATGATACAGTATTAATAACTGAGCACAATAAAAACCACCTTCACATTACATTAAAAGAATCAAATAGTCTTAAAGAAGTAAATATTAATGCCCGCCAGGGAGGCAATTTTATTTCCAGAACAGATACTCGTGGAATAATTAATATAAATGAGGGGGAGTTACAAAAAGCAGCATGCTGTAATTTATCTGAAAGCTTTGAAAATAGTGCAACTGTTGATGTTAGTTATAGTGATGCTGTTACAGGTGCAAAACAAATTCAGCTGCTGGGTTTAGCGGGAATTTACACTCAATTTCTCACTGAGAACATCCCTAATTATAGAGGTTTGGCAACTCCTTACGGACTTGGCTATGTGCCAGGTAGCTGGATGGAATCGATACAGGTTTCTAAAGGCACATCTTCGGTAATAAATGGTTATGAATCGATGGCCGGGCAAATAAATATAGAGTATAAAAAACCAGATGAGGGTGATAAACTTTTTATAAATGCCTATGGAAATAAAGATGGCAAAGTTGAAACTAATTTAGATACCCGATTTGAATTGAGTAATAAATGGAGTACTGCCATATTGCTTCATGCTGAATACATGGGATCCAGGCACGATTTTAATGGTGATAAGTTTCTTGATATGCCATTAATAAGCCAGATAAATGTTTTTAACAGATGGAAATACAAAGGGGAAAACCTTCGATCACAATTTGGTATAAAATACCTTGCTGAAGAAAGGTTAGGTGGTCAGATTGATTTCCAAAAGAATATGGATAGGACAGTTGATAATCCATATGGTATTGGTGTAAAAACAAGCCGACTTGAAGCCTTTGCCAAAATAGGCTATATCTTCAAAAACAGAGCAAATAGTAGTTGGGGATTTCAAAACCAGTTTATAATGCATGATCAAACATCATTTTTTGGCCTCAATAATTATGATGCTAAACAGTACTCTTTTTATAGCAATCTTATGTTACAGTCGTGGCTCATAAATTCAAAGCACCAGTTTACAAGTGGCATTAGTTATACTCTGGATAATTATTATGAGGAATTAAACGATAGTATTTTCAACCGGCATGAAACAGTTTCGGGAGCATTTGTACAATATAATTATTCAAAAAATAGAAGTTTCAATTTAATTGCAGGTTTGAGGCTTGATTATAATAATTTATATGGCTTATTATTTACTCCCCGACTACATGCCAAATACAATATAAACGAACATAATATTATCCGTGCAAGTGGTGGAAAAGGCTATAGGTCGGCAATTGTAATTGCAGAAAACACTTCAATTTTAGCAAGTTCCAGAAAATTCGTTTTTCTTGAAGATTTAAAAATTGAATCATCATGGAATTTTGGATTCAGTTATACAAAGTATATTGATATTAGTGCAAGAGAGTTGGTTTTAACAGCCGACTATTTCCATACGCAGTTTCAAAATCAGGTAATTATTGACAGAGAGCAAAATGCAAATACTGTATATGTGTATAATTTAGATGGAAAATCCCGGTCAAACAGTTTTCAACTGGAAGCCTCTTACGAACTAATAAGAAATTTCCAACTTAGTTTAGCCTTTAGGTATAATGATGTAAAAACAACCATAAATAATAATTTTATGGAAAAGCCTATGGTTAATAAATATAAAGGCCTTATATCTCTTTCTTATCAAACCCCATACAAAAAGTGGCAAATTGATTTAAATACTCAGATTAATGGTGACCAGCGATTACCTAATACTGATTTTAGTCCGGAAGAGTATCAACTAGAAAAAATGTCGCCTGCATATTTTATAATGAATGCTCAAATAACAAGATTTTTAAACAAATGGGAAATTTATCTTGGGGCTGAAAATCTGACAAATTACCGACAGGAAAATCCAATAATAGCCTCTGATGATCCTTTTGGAGAATATTTTGATTCTTCTATAATATGGGCTCCTGTATCAGGAATTCAGGTTTATGCCGGTTTTAGGTTTAATATTGAACACAAACATTAAAATAAATTAATTAAACAATTAAAATAAATAGTATTATGAAAACTAAAATAACTTTTTTGACAATGATTCTCTCTTTCCTTATTATAAATACAATTTCAGCACAGGAAGCAAAAAAGAAAGACAAGAAAGAAAAAAAATTAGAAGTAGTAGAAATTCAGACTTCGGCAATATGCGGTGATTGTAAGGAAAGGCTGGAACACGATATTGCTTTTGAAAAAGGAGTAAAGTTTGTTGAGTTAGACTATGACACTAAAATACTTACAATTAAGTACAAGAAGGGGAAAAACAACAAAGAAAACCTTAAGAAGGCAATTACTAAAGTAGGATATGATGCAGATGACTTATCTGCAGATGAAAAAGCATATAATGCATTACCTGATTGCTGCAAAAAAGGAAACGAACCGCATTAGGAGAATATTAAAAAATCATTTGTTAAAAATGGATCTTATGATAATCGAAGGTTTGACCTTCACGAAAATTTCTGATTTTCCTTGAAAGGTGAATAAATATTTCCAGATTATGGTTTTTTAACCATGCCAGAGCATTAGTATCATTATTTATGGCATCAACAAATAAAGCCAGTAAATTTTGATTATTATAGAGCAACCATGTATATGCTTCAATTGAGCCACTTACGGCATTATCGAAAGCAGCAAAATGGGGGAATTTGTTTTTAAACAACCAGTCTACAGCCTCGTTACTACCCCTTATACCGCTTGATAGTGCAGCAAGTTCAGGATAACCATTATTGAGCAAGTAGTTTAAAAACTCACCATCCTCCTCACTAAAGGTTTCTCCAAAGGCCATCAAAACTTTAGGATCGTAATCGAGCATTTTATATTTACTTATTGGTATAATTACAGCTAATTTACAATTTTTAGAATATTTAATCTGAAATTATGATATCAAAAAAATAAACTTCACCATTTGTATATTATTGCAAGTAAAGAGGTAAAAAAAATGCTTCTCCTAATTTCGAGGAGAAGCATTTAAAACAATGTATTTTATGGTATTAGCATCTATCTATACAGTTCAGGTCGTTGAAGGCTACTTCAAGACGCTCAACCATCGATTCTTCAGCGGCTCTTAACCATTTACGCGGATCGTAATATTTTTTGTTTGGAACGTCTTCTCCATCAGGATTTCCAATTTGTCCTTGTAAATAATCATGATGTTTACTCTCATAGTTTTTAATACCATTCCATGTGGCCCACTGAGTATCGGTATCGATATTCATTTTAATAACACCATAAGTTATGGCTTCTTTTATCTTTGCAGGCTCCGAACCCGATCCACCATGGAACACAAAGTTTACAGGATTATTTCCCGTTTTGTATTCTTCTTTGATATATTCCTGTGAATTTTTAAGAATTGCCGGCTCTAGTTTTACGTTACCTGGCTTATATACTCCATGTACGTTTCCAAAAGCAGCGGCAATGGTAAAACGATCACTAACTTCGGATAGTTCTTTATAAGCATATCCAACTTCTGAAGGTTGAGTATATAACTTCGAACTGTCGATATGACTATTATCTACTCCATCTTCTTCCCCACCTGTAATTCCTAATTCAATTTCCAAAGTCATGCCCATTTTATCCATTCTGGCCAGATATTCTTTACAAATTGCAATATTTTCTTCTAAAGGTTCTTCTGAGAGATCCAGCATATGAGATGAGAAGAGTGGTTTTCCGTTTTGCTCAAAGAACTCTTCTCCAGCATCCAATAAACCATCTATCCATGGAAGAAGTTTTTTTGCTGCATGATCTGTATGTAAAATAACAGGAACTCCGTAAAGTTCTGCCATTTGATGAACGTGAACTGCTCCTGAAATACTTCCGGCTATAGCCGCTTCCTGTCCTTCTGCCTTCAATCCCTTACCGGAATAAAATGCTCCTCCTCCATTGGAGAACTGAATAATAACAGGTGAATTTACCTTTGCAGCAGCTTCCAGAACTGCATTTATAGAATTGCTTCCAACGACGTTTACAGCAGGAATTGCATAGCCATTTTCTTTGGCATTTTTAAAAATATACTGAACATCATCACCAGTTGCCACACCTGGTTTTATTTTATCAAATATCTTACTCATAATATTATTATTTATTTTGCAAATATAATGTTATCAGACTTCTAAAACTAAAAACAATAGTCTTAAATAACTTTAATTTTAATGTTTAAAGAAGAGAATCAAATTGTTATTGAAAGTGTTATTGCAAACGATTTCACAACTTATTTAGATGCATACTTTTCGATTTGCTTTTCCATTAGGGTTAACAATTCGTTTTTAATAATTGGCTTAGCAATATAATCGTCGAAACCCGCTTCAAGGAACCGGTCTTTATCGCCTGCCATAGCATATGCCGTTTGGGCAATAAATGGAATATTTTTGTATTCAGGATACAATCTCCTTATTTCCTGCATCAAACGGGTGCCATCCCATGGGGCAGGAAGATTTATGTCGAATAGCATTATATGAAAAAACTTCTTTTTACTGTATGTTTTCTTTATAACATCCATGGCATGATTACCATCAACTGTAGTTGTAATGCTTCCTGATTTTTTAAGCATTTTTTCCAAAACCATACGGTTCATTCTATCATCTTCCACAATAAAAATATCCAAAGAGCCCAATTCAGGTGCATTGAGAAGAGTAACAGGAACGGCTTCGGCTTTTTTAGTATCAGGCTCAGTACTTACTTCATTTGCTACCCCAAGTAAAATCCTAAAAGAAGTCCCTTTGTTTTCTTTAGTGGATATTTCAATTTGTCCATCCATAAGGTCGATAAACCTTTTGCAAAGTTTAAGGCCGATTCCAATTCCCTGATATGATTTTTCATTTTCCACCTGACTGGCCGATTTAAATGCTTTTTTAATTAAATCGGCATATTCAACGGGAATACCAAATCCAGTATCCTTTACTTCAATTTCAACAATCGAATTATCTTCAATATATTCGGCCATAAGGGTTACAAATCCCTTGTCGGTATATTTAATGGCATTATCTATCAGTACATTTAAAACCTTTTTTAGTTTTTCATTATCGGCAAAAACCAATGGCATTTGCTCACCAACTTTAGTTTTAAATATCAAACCCTTTTCATTGGCCTTGAAAATATTAATACTTTCTACGTCGTTAATAATTTCGGCAATGTTGCATTCAACAATACTTTTTTCGGTTACATTAGCCTCTATTGATGATATATCGATAATATTAGTAAGCAGATTTTCGAGTTTACTACCACTTTGCTGAATTTTTTGGGCATATGAATATAAACTCTCATCTCCAATTATTGCCAATTCCGTTTCTAAAATGTTTGCAAACCCATTTATACCATTTAAAGACGAGCGTATTTGGTGGCTCATATTCGAAAGGAAAGCATTTTTTAAATAATTGCTTTCTTCGAGTACTTTAAGTTGCTTTTTAAGTTCAAGTTCATTTTTTTCTAAAGTTTTTTGCTCTTCCTTATGAGGAGACAATTCTTCTGCCAGACGACTTTCTATACTACTTATTTTTTCATACTTTTCTTTATATACTTCTTCAGCCTTAGCCGTTATTTCATCAATTTTTTTGAAATAATTACTTTTAAGTTTGAAATACCAAACAAATACAAAAATTATTGTTAATAATGCCAGTGCCAATACAGCATACTTAATATAATCAACTGATTGCTCATGATCAGGGTAGGCCGGTTTATCTTTGCTTTGATAGTATGATGCCAAAAGTTTAAACATTTCGCTTTTTGCCTCAGAACTAACTAAAGTATCATTTAACTCAACATATTGTTGAGCGTATTTTACAAATTTCTTGTTGTCTGAACTTTGATATTCATAAACCAGTTTCTCCAGAATTTCTGCTTTTTCACTTAATGTTGCTGTTTTCAGTCTTTTTTCAAGATTACTAATATTTGAATTAGAAGTTTGTGCATACAAATTATCTGAATTATAAGTAATTGCAAGCAAAATTACTGTTAATAAAAAAACAGTGTAAAGATTTTTAGATCGCATATTATTAATAGTGAATATCATTGGCTCAAATGTAAGTAATATTTCAACATTCTAGGCCTATGTAGGTTAAAAAAACAATGCTAATTAATACATGATAAAGTTTACAATTTGTAGTTGTATATTTGTTATTTTTTATCTTTACACCCCAAATTTATGGGTTCTATTTTGGTAATAGTACTGAAACAGTGACAATTAAAAGCAAATTTACGTATGATTAAAAAAATTTTGGTAGCCAATAGAGGTGAAATTGCTATTCGGGTTATGCGTTCTTGTCGTGAGATGGGAATAAAATCGGTTGCAGTATTTTCCGAAGCGGATCGCACATCTATGCATGTAAGATTTGCCGATGAAGCATATTTTATTGGCCCTTCACCTTCTAATGAAAGTTATCTGGTAATTGATAAAATTATTGATGTTGCCAAGAGAAGCGGAGCTGATGCAATACATCCCGGTTACGGTTTTTTGTCGGAGAATGCTGAGTTCACCGAAAGATGTAAAGAAGAGGGTATTATTTTTATTGGACCTTCGGCCCATGCCATAAACACCATGGGAGACAAAATAACGGCAAGAAAGAAGATGCAAAAAGCATCAGTACCAGTTGTTCCCGGCACAACAGAGCCCATTACAGACTTAGATGATGCTGTGGAAACCATAAAGAAAATCGGTTTACCAGTAATGGTAAAAGCCAGTGCCGGTGGTGGTGGAAAAGGGATGAGACTTGTGACTGAAGAAAAAAACATAAGATCGTCAGTAAATGCAGCTAAGTCGGAAGCCAAAGCCTCCTTTGGGGATGATGCAGTATATATAGAAAAATATATTGATTCGCCACATCATATTGAATTCCAGGTACTTTGTGATAATCATGGAAATGCTATTCATCTTTTTGAGAGAGAGTGTTCTGTTCAAAGAAGACATCAAAAAGTTGTTGAGGAAACTCCATCTCCGATAATGACCGATAAAGTCAGAATGGAAATGGGAGCCCATGCTGTTGCTGCTGCCAAAGCAGTAAATTATTCTGGCGCAGGAACCATCGAATTTATTGTTGACGATGACTTAAATTATTATTTCCTTGAGATGAATACCCGTCTTCAGGTTGAGCATCCCATTACCGAAAGGGTTGTAGGTGTTGATCTGGTAAAAGAACAAATAAAAATAGCAAACAATTTACCTTTAGATTTAAAGCAGGAAGACCTTTTCCAAAATGGCCACGCCATAGAGGTAAGAATTTATGCTGAAGATCCTGACAATAATTTCATGCCTAATCCAGGAAAAATAAAACATATTACCGAGCCTTTAGGTCTTGGCGTTCGCCATGATGGATATGTTTATGAAGGCTATGAAATTCCAATGCATTACGACCCAATGATTTCAAAACTTATCTGTTGGGCACCTACCAGAAATGAAGCTATCGACAGGATGAAAAGAGCCCTATACGCCTATAAAATAACGGGAGTAAAAACTTCTATTCCATTCTTACACAGAATAATGGATGTTCCTGCCTTTAAAGAGGGAAAATATAATACTCACTTCATACAGGACAATTCAAAATATTTGGATTCAACCAAAGAGCCTAAACAGAAAGTAAAAGACGTAGCATGTATTGCCGCTTTTGTTGATTATTTGAATAAATATGAGTCTACTAATGGAAAATCTACGGAATCATCCCAAAGTTTAAAACCGTGGAAACAATATGGCCGTAAAATTAGTATTAATCGCCTGTAAAAAATCACTATCATGTCGTACGAAATAAAAGTAAATGATGAAATATCAGAAATTGAAATCCTGAAAAAGGATGGAAATTTGATGGAAATAGCTGTTGGAGACAGGAATTACGTTGTGGATATCGTTGAGGTTGAAAAAGGTGTATATTCCATGTTGATAGATGGCACCTCCTTTAATGTAGAATTAAGTGGAAACGGCTTAAAGAAATACGAGGTAAATACGCTTTATAACTCATTTGATATTGAAGTTATAGATGCTGAAACCAAATATATGAATAACCGCAAAGAAGGCGAGGCAGATGATACTAATTTCATATCAACACCAATGCCCGGCAAGGTTGTGAAGATACTTGTTAAAGAAGGAGAAATTGTAAAGGGCGGAGAAACCGCAATTATAGTTTCGGCAATGAAAATGGAAAGCGAGTACAAACTATCAAATGATAAACGTATAAAACAAATTCTGGTTAATGAGGGTGACAATATTGATGGTCACCAACATCTGATTATACTGGAAGATATAGAAGAATAAAAAAATTATAACAATAAAATAAGGATAAAAATGTCATTAATACCAAAAATACAAGAACTCGAAGAAAAGCATAAACTTGCTGAACTTGGTGGTGGCCAGGATCGTATCGACAAACAGCACAAAGCAGGAAGAAAAACTGCCAGAGAACGTATTGAAGAACTATTCGACAAAGGTACTTTTGTTGAGATAGACAAGTTTGTAACTCACCGAAATACTAACTTTGGAATGGAGAAAAACAAAGTTCTTGGAGATGGTGTTGTTTCTGGTTACGGAAAAATTGATGGTAGATTAATGTATGCATTTGCACAGGATTTTACTGTTTTAGGTGGCTCTTTAAGTAGGGCAAATGCCGATAAAATTGTAAAGATTATGGATCTTGCAATGAAGATGGGAGCGCCTGTTATCGGACTAAACGATTCGGGTGGAGCAAGAATACAGGAAGGTGTTGAAAGCCTGGCCGGATATGCCGACATTTTTTATCGTAATGTTAGAAGTTCGGGGGTAATTCCTCAAATTTCAGCAATACTGGGCCCATGTGCCGGAGGGGCAGTATACTCCCCTGCTATTACCGACTTTATTATGATGGTAAAAGACACTTCCTATATGTTTGTTACCGGACCAGATGTAATTAAAACAGTTACAAATGAAGAAGTTACCATGGAAGAACTTGGTGGAGCAATGACTCATAATCAAAAGTCGGGGGTGGCACATTTTACTGCCGATGATGATGATCAGGCAATGATGATGATAAGAGAATTAATGAGTTTCTTACCATCAAACAATCTCGAAGATCCTCCAAGAAAAAAGTGCATCGATGATATGAATCGGGAGGAACCGGCTTTGGATAAAATAATCCCTTCCGATCCAAATAAGCCATACGATATGATGGATATTATCCTTCCTGTTGTAGATAATAAACACTTTTTGGAAGTTCAACCACATTACGCTAAAAATATTATTGTAGGCTTTGCCCGCATTGGCGGAAGACCTGTAGGTATTGTTGCTAACCAACCTGCAGTTTTAGCAGGAGTGTTGGATATCGACAGTTCCACAAAAGCAGCACGCTTTGTAAGATTCTGCGATGCATTTAATATACCTATAGTAACTTTTGAAGATGTTCCGGGATTCTTACCAGGAACAGCACAGGAATTTGGAGGAATAATAAAACATGGTGCAAAATTATTATATGCTTTTGCAGAAGCTACAGTTCCAAAAATTACTATTATTACACGTAAAGCATACGGCGGAGCCTACGACGTTATGTCGAGTAAACATATCGGTGCCGATTATAATTTCGCCTATCCAACAGCTGAAATAGCAGTAATGGGACCTGAAGGAGCAGTAAATATTATCTACCGAAACAAATTAAATACCGAAGAAGAAAGAACAAAAGCTGTTGCCGATTACAGAGATAATTTTGCCAGTCCTTATAAAGCGGCAGAATTAGGCTATATCGACGAAATTATTTTCCCGCATAATACCAGGAAAAAAATTAATCAGGCATTGGAAATGACTGAAAACAAATCGGATAGCAATCCGCCTAAAAAACATGGTAATATTCCGCTTTAATTTTTTGTAATTTTTTACAATTTTGTAATCCCATTGCGGAGAAAAGTATTAACATTGTAGTAATTTTTAAAATAGGAGGAAATACCTATGGTTGAAACTATTAAGATTGGAAGATTATTGTGGGTAAACATTAAAAACCCCACGAACGAAGACCTGGATGAAATTGCAAACACGTATCACTTCCACCCTCTTGATATTGAAGACTGTCGCGAATCCAACCAGAGATCCAAAATTGACGTTTATGATGATTATAATTTCTTAATTCTTCATTTTCCAAATTTCGACAGACAGAATCGCTTTATTAAACCCAGAGAAGTTAAAATTTTCTGGGGAGAAGATTTTTTAATAACAATAGGTAAATCACATTGGGTTGTCGACAGTGTTTTCGATGAAGCAATGGAACAATATCACCGTGGTGATGATTTTGAAGTTGGTACTTCCGATGCTATTTTATATTTAATACTTGAAAAACTAATGAACGAATCGACCTATCTATTACGTAAGGTCGGACTTGAATTAGAATTGATTAACAGGCAATTATTGGGTAAATCACCAGCAAAAATTATTGAAAGGCTTTCCTACACAAGAAAAAATATCATTGTCCTGAATACAATGCTTAAACCTCAACTTCGGGTTTTTAATCAGTTTGAATCAGGTAAAGTTCAGGGATTTGCTGATAATATGGAAGATTACTGGGGTAATATCCTCGACTACTATAATCAGATGTGGGATATGACGGAAGACTTTGGTGAACTTATCGAAGGTCTTTCAACTACTTTCGATTCGTTGCAGACAAATAAAACAAACGAAATAATGAAAATACTTACTCTTATTTCGTCTATTGTGTTGCCTCTTACCCTGTTAACCGGTATTTATGGAATGAATGTACTTCTTCCCCTGGAAAGTGATAAAAGTGCCTTCTGGATAATTATGGCTCTAATGCTTGGAATTGGTGTTGGTATGATTATTCTCTTTAAGAAGAAAAAATGGATGTAGATAAGTAATAATCCTAAATTCCTTTTTTCTTTCTCAAAAAGCCCTGTGTTAATGCAATTAAAAATACCATTACACTAATAAAGGCTGATGTAGTAGCCAGATAATCTCCGTTTTTTACGTAATATGTCAACTCATCATTGGCCCTTATTGTTTGTTTTAAAACTGCTGGTTCCCAGTATTTTGTTCTCTGTAAAACATCACCTCTTTCATTAATAAATGCTGAAATTCCTGTATTTGCGGAACGTGCAACCCACCGACGTGTTTCTATGGCTCTTAAACTTGAAAATAACAGATGTTGTTTATGACCGGGAGTATTACCCCACCATCCATCATTGGTAATAACAAAAATTATCATCCCGCCTTTTTTCACCGTTTCGGTAACAAATTCACCATAAATGGATTCGTAACATATTATTGGTGAACTTCCTATGGAATCCAAATCCCAGAATACCACTGGATCCTTATCTCTTCCTAATGTTCCGGTTGTGCCACCAAGATCTACTGCCAGGGATTCGATTGGTTTTAAAATGCCCCAGGATGGCATAATCTCAACACCGGGAGTTAATTTCGATTTGTGATGCAACTGGACAAAACCTCGATTATCAACCAGTAATGCTGAATTATAAGCATAATAATACTTATCTATACTGCGAAATTTTCTTGCTGCATTAGTTTTTTCGTCTCCGTTTCTTATCATTTTATAAGTAGTGGCTCCGGTTATAAAAGTTAAGCTATCAAAATTTTTTGCCGTAGCAAAAAGGCTGTTTATTGTAGTTGAATTATTTAAGGCTCCTACCCAAATATCCTCCTGTAAAGCTGATTCAGGCATTACAACATATTTTGTTTTCTCATCAACAAGCGGTATAGCCAAAGCCAGATTACGACTTAAAATAGAGTCGGGGCTCAAATTATATTGTTCATTATAAGGGTCTATGTTTGGTTGCACAACCACAACATCAACTTCTTTTCCTTTCTCCAGATAATTGTTATAAATATTAACAGAATAAATTATTGGAACAACAATTACCAAAACTAAAACTATTGTATTAATGTAAAGGCCTTTGAAACTCCTTTGATGTACAAATTTATTTAGAATGGTGAATATCAATACATTTACAATAAGTATCCAAAGTCCTCCCCCAAATGTTCCAGTATATTCATACCATTGAATTATTTTAGGTGTAGAAGCAAATGCATTTCCAAGATTTAACCACGACCAGCTTAAATCCCAGTTCAAATGAAAATATTCCCAACTTATCCAATAAAAAATCAGTATCCAACTACCTTTTTTGTTTTGATAAAACCACTTTTTAGAAAGATGAAAGAGTTGAAATACTATGGCAGTAAACAATGCATTTAATACAAAGGCCGCTACCGAACCAACTGAGGTTGAATACCATATCCACCAAGTAGTTAGCACGTTCCATATTAAAAAGGCAAGCCATGCAAGCCAAAACATTCCCTTTTTATTGCTGTCGCCAAGATATTGTTGTACAAAAAGCAAAGGTACCAAAGCAATAAAAACCAATGGAGTAAATCCGTTTACCGGCCATGATAATGCTAATAGTAAACCACTTAATATAGAAAGTAAAACAAGATATATTGTCTTCATGCCAAAAATTTTGCTGTAAAATTAGTCAATTAATTTTATGAGTGCGGATGAATTAACTGTTTAAAAAACTAAAAAACCGCGATAGGATATTTAATTTCATTAAGAGTTAAAAAAATTAAGCAATTTATCCCAGAAGCCTTTTTCATAATGACAATTACTATGCCCTTTACCCTTTATTTTCCATAGTTTAACCAAGTTTCTATCAGCTTTCCCAAAGATCAATTCTCCCTGTTCAACAGGAACAACTTTATCGTAGGTACCATGAACCAATAAAGTTTTTGCCTGCGTTTTGTTAATGTTGTTTGCTGCACAAATTTCATTAAATTTTTTCCCAACCTTGAACTCTAAATACTTGAATACCAAGGCAATAATAGGTTTAGGTATTTTCTTTTTGACTAAGAATAATTTCATAACATCGGCCGGATTGGATGGTGCACCAACGGTAACTATCTTATTAACTCTACTATCATTTGCAGCAGCATAAATTGATGCCGCACCTCCTATAGATAATCCGATAAGATAAATTTGTACTGAGGAATCAGGTTTTTCCTTTTTTAAAAAATCGATACATGATTTTATGTCCTCGGCAAACTTTATCATCGACGAATAACTATCCTTATCACTATCACCGTGATTACGCGAATCGAAAGCCAAAACATTAAAGTTATATTTGCTCAGGTTTTTGATATACGGCATCATACGAGATGAATTTTTACCCCATCCATGCATAAGAATAATGCTTTTATCAGAAGTCTTATTTCCAACCCACCACGAATTCAATTTTCTATTATTATAAGTTGGTATTAAGCAGGTTTCGTATTTAATTCCTTCATCAAGCGGGGTTTTGTCATTTTTAGCAATTGGGTTTCTAAAATTATTTACAGCAATAAAAAAGAAAAACACTATTAATACAAAAGTGGCAATAATAATATATACAACAATCATATGTAATTTATTTTATGGAAAGGGCAAGGTAAACTAATGCCATCCAGTACGTTATATGAATTACAGCAATGGAATAGAACTTTTTCCCAATAAATCTGGCATGAGCCAGAAAGGAGTCGGAAATAACAAATAACACTGCACCTAAAAATGCATAAAAGGCCGAAACTTCTGCCGAATAATAATATTCTACTGAGGCTTGCCAGAGAAATATCATCAAAACCAAAGCATAAACAATTACCGGTAATTTCATTTCTCCCGTCTTAGGTAATATTAACTTAAGAAAGATAAGTGTATAAAGTGCTGCTGGTAAAAGTATTAAGAAGTCATAAACTGAATTTAAGCCATCGCTTATTGCAATAATAAAGAGAATATGTGCAATTAAAAATGAGCCTAATCCAAATACAAATCTATCACGAGGATGCATTAAAAAAATATCCCCTGCAAGGGAAAATAATAATCCTACAATAATTAAATCAGCATAGATATCTTGCAAATTACTCATCTGCATACAAGCAATTATAATTACAAGTAGTGTAGTGATTGGCTTAAAAATATACTTTATTACGGATGCATTATTATACTCAGCTATTATGTATGCTAATGCAGAAATAATTATGGAAATAATAAGAATCGTCATGTTTAATGAACTTATACTTAGGAAATATTTCCCTTTAATTGTTAATAGAGAAAATTATTATAAGGATATCTTATGGCATGAGCCTCTTTAATATTATCATACAATAACTGCCTAAACTCATGATAATTTTCTTTTGTTTTGGCCGAAATAAATATACAAGGATTATTTTCTTTTGCCATCCAGGTATTTTTCATTTCGTTGAGGCTAATGTTTTCGCTTCCTGCAGGAGTTAAATCATCCTCATCCTTTTCAACCCATGAATAAGCATCTACTTTATTAAAAACCATTATTACCTTTTTATCGGCAGCCCCGATTTCATTAAGTGTTTGTGTTACAGTTGCTATCTGATCTTCAAATTCCGGATGAGAAATATCTACCACATGAACTAAAATATCGGATTCTCTAACTTCATCGAGTGTTGACTTAAAGGACTCGACCAGTCCGTGGGGAAGTTTGCGAATAAAACCAACAGTATCCGACAATAAGAAGGGCAGATTCTCAACTACAACTTTGCGCACAGTAGTGTCGAGTGTTGCAAAAAGTTTGTTTTCTGCAAAAACTTCCGATTTACTAAGCAGATTCATAATAGTTGATTTACCAACATTAGTATATCCAACCAATGCAACTCTAATAAGTTCGCCCCTGTTCTTTCGCTGAGTAGCCATCTGCTTATCAATCTGCCCAAGGCGTTTTTTAAGAAGACTTATTTTATCACGAATAATACGACGGTCGGTTTCTATTTCCGTTTCTCCTGGTCCGCGTAAACCTATACCTCCTTTTTGACGCTCTAGGTGAGTCCACATTCTTGTTAGTCGAGGCAATAAGTATTGATATTGAGCAAGTTCTACCTGCACTTTTGCGTGTGATGTTTGGGCACGCTTGGCGAAAATATCTAAAATTAAATTTGTACGATCAAGTATTTTGCACTCAACTGCTTTTTCAATATTCCGTATTTGTGATGGACTCAACTCATCATCGAAAACCAACAATTCAATTTCTTCAATTTTTATAAATTCTTTAATTTCTTCCAGTTTTCCGGAACCAACATAGGTTTTCGGATTTGGAAAATCCAGCGATTGAATAAATCTTTCAACTACCTTACCTCCTGCAGTTCTTACCAGGAACTCTAGTTCATCCAAATATTCATGAACTTTATCACGACCTTCAGATTTTGATGATAGTCCAACCAAAACAGCAGTTTCAGGTCCTTTTTCTATATGTGTTTCTTTTTTTTCGAGCAAAATATATCTTTATAGTTTTTTTAGTTTTACAAAATATTTTAAAAATTAGTAAATCTTTCTGAATCCAATTAATTCTCTAACCCCTCTTACAGTATTCTGGGCACTTATTCGTGCTTTTTCGGCACCCATATTCATAACTTTCGTAATATAATCCTGATCAGCAGAAATTTCAGCTATTCTTTCTCTGAAAGGTTCTGTAAAGATAATCATATCTTCGGCCAATTGCTTTTTTAAATCTCCATATCTGATATTACAATTATTATACTGATCTTCAAAATAGTCAACTACATCAGGATTAGAAACTGCTTTTAGCAGAGAAAAAAGATTCTGAATAGCTTCGGGTTTCTCCTGATTCATCTCAGTTGGCCCGCTATCACTTACAGCACGCATAACTTTTTTTCTCAACACTTTAGGATCGTCATTAAGAAAAACTGCATTTCCTTCACCTTCCGACTTACCCATTTTTCCTGAGCCATCCAAACCAGGAATTTTCACCAATTGTTCACCAAAGTTAAATGCTCTTGGAATTGGAAAGAAATCGGTTTTATACATATGATTAAAACGCTTGGCATAAGTACGAGTCATTTCCAGATGCTGCTCCTGATCTTTTCCAACAGGAACCATATGAGACCGATGAATAAGAATGTCGGCGGCCATTAATGTAGGATATGTAAGTAAACCGGCGTTTACATTTTCCGGTTGCTTACGAGCCTTATCTTTAAAAGTAGTTACTTTCTGTAATTCACCAAGATAGGCATTCATATTCAGAAAAAGATATAATTCTGCAGTTTCAGGAATGTCGCTTTGCAGATACAAAGTGGATTTTTCAGGATCTAATCCAGCAGCAAGATATTCTACCAAAACCTGTCTCACATTTGCCTGTAAATCCTTCGGATTGGGATGAGTAGTAAGAGAATGATAATCGGCTATAAAAAAATAACATTCATTCTCTTCCTGCATTTTTACAAAATTCTTTACTGCTCCAAAATAATTCCCAAGATGTAAATTCCCTGTTGGCCTTATTCCGCTTAATACAATTGGCTTCTTTTCCATCATCAAATATTAATAAATCAATTAGTCGGCAAAAATAGGAAAAATGCTAGTTGTTTTGAAAACTCATATTTGCTCGAAAGGTATTCTTAATTACTTTTGTAAAAAACTTAACAGCTTTGAAAAAAATACTAGTTATTAGATTTAGTTCAATAGGAGACATTGTACTTACAACTCCGGTGATAAGATCTTTAAAGGAACAACTAAAATGTGAAATCCATACACTAACCAAAAAGCGATACCATAATATTTATAAAGACAATAAACATATCGATAGAGTTTACGCCTTTGGTAAAAGTACAAGTGAGGTTTATGCAGATTTGAAAAAAGAGAATTACGATTTTGTGGTTGATCTTCAAAAAAACTTCCGTTCTTTAAAACTTACACAAAAACTGAAAGTTCCTCACGCCTCATTTCCAAAATTAAATGTTGAGAAATGGTTACTTGTTAATTTTAAAATAAACAAACTACCTCACAAACATATAGTTGAAAGATATTTTGAAGCCGTAAAAGACCTTAATGTTAGTATTGATAAGAAGGGTTTAGAATTTTATCTACCAAAAAAATATGTAGTAAAACCATCCATTTTAAATGAAAAGTTGGAGAAAGGTTTTATTTCTATTGTTATAGGAGGGCAACATTTTACCAAAATTATGCCGCCGGAGAAAATCGCTTCCATTGCCTCACAACTTAGTTTACCCGTAGTGCTTTTAGGTGGTCCGGAAGACAAAAGCAGAGGAGAAGAAGTTATTAAATTAAGTGAGCGGAATTTGATTATTAATGCCTGTGGACAGTTTTCTCTGAACGGATCGGCATCTCTGATAAAACAATCGAGTTTGGTAATTACTAACGATACCGGACTAATGCATATTGCAGCAGCATTCGAAAGGCCAATAATAAGTTTGTGGGGAAATACCATACCTGAGTTCGGAATGTATCCTTATATGCCAACAAAAAAAGACAATTTTGTAATATCGGAGGTAGGAGGACTTAAATGCCGGCCCTGCAGCAAACTAGGACATGAGAAATGTCCAAAAGGTCACTTTAAATGCATGTACAAACAAGATGATAATTTTATTATAAAAAGCGCATCTAAATTACTTTATCAAAAAAAATAACGGATTATTATATTATTAGTTAGTCCCGATTAATAAATTAATGGATAAAAATTAAAGTATTAATCCAAATCTTTGCCAATGGCAACAAATGGGTTGTGGATTTTCTCGAAACCTATATTAGTTGATGGTCCGTGACCAGGATAGGCAGTTGTATTATCAGGAAGTGTAAATAATTTTTCCCAGATACTTTTTTGTAACAAATCATAATCACCGGTTTTCAAATCTGTTCTTCCAATGCTCTCTCTAAAAAGTACATCTCCTGTAATTACGAATTTATCTTCTTCACTATAAAAGCAAACACTCCCATCGGCATGACCCGGAGTTTCAAATACTTTAAGTTTGGATTTTCCAAATTCCACTACCTGATTGTCATCAAGAAAATCATCTATGGGTTTTACATCTTCCATTTTAAAACCAAAAGTAGAGGCATAAACCATTGCATTATCATAAAAAGTTGTACTATCGGGATGTGCTGACAAAGGAATTCCATATTTCTCACACACATAACCGTTGGAAATAATGTGATCAATATGAGCATGAGTATTATATAATTTAACTGGCTTCAGATTATTTGATTCGATATAATTATCAAATTCCTGTTTCTCATCATTACTATCCATGCCCGGATCTATAATAATACATTCTCCACTTTCATCATGTAAAATATAAGTATTTACCTGATATGGATTAAAATGAAATCTTTTTACGCTTATCATATAATGATTTATTAGTTCACAAATGTAAGTCTACAAATTTAATAAGTATTTACAATTTTCTAATTTTTTGAATTATTTAACAATAAGGCTTGGGGCAAACAATATTGGTTCGTATTTTGTGTTAATTTAGCATCATAAAAAAATTAGAAATATTAAATTTTTCCTTAAAAATAAGGGCTTGTGGAGAATTCCATTCATAAGTGGAATCTTCTTATTATGCATTTTAATGATGCCCTTAAATACCTTTGCCCAATTTTACAATGGCTCGAATATGACCTTTGGAAAAAATCGTGTTCAATATCATGAGTTTCTGTGGACATACTACAAATTCGATGATTTTGACACATATTTTTATCGAAATGGCAAAGAACTTGCTCAATATGCTGCTCAGTATGCGCAACAACAAATACCAAAACTTGAAGATAAAATAGAAAGTGGACTTGATAAAAGGCTACAATTTATTATTTTTAACAAGCTTACCGACCTAAAACAGAGTAATATAGGTTTAGCATCCAATTTGGATTATAATACAGGAGGAATAACGCAGATTATTGGATCGAGAGTTTTACTTTATTATAATGGCAATCATCTGGATTTTCAAAAGCAAATTAATGCAGGTATAGCAGAGGTGCTTTTCAATCAGATGATGTTTGGCGGATCGATGGGGCAACAAGTAAAAACTTCAACATTTTTTTCCTTGCCAAACTGGTATAAGGTTGGTTTAATTTCATATTTAAGTGAAGATTGGAGTGTCGAATTCGACAATAGAGTAAGAGATGGTATTTTATCAGGGAAATACAAAAAGGTAAATAATCTGGAAGGAACGGATGCTATTTATGCCGGACATTCATTATGGAAGTTCATAGCAGAGAAATATGGCAAATCTAGCGTAAGCAATATAATCCATATGACTTCTTCAACAAATAGTATTGAAAAAGGGTTTATGTATGTTATTGGAATGCCCTTTAAAGTGTTGATGCGGGAATGGCGCGATTATTATTCAAAAGAGTATGAAGGCTATAATTTAAGCACTAATTTACCACCACATTTGCTTCCAATAAAGTACAGAAATCATATTGTAAATGGAATACCGGTTGTAAGTCCCGATGGTAAATATATTGCTTATACTACCAATGAAATGGGGAAATACAAAGTATGGCTGTATGATAACGAGACCGGGAAAAGAAAAAAAATACTAAAGGGGGGAGTGATGATCGACACCAAAACCGATTATAGTTACCCTTTATTAAGCTGGCATCCCGGAGGAAGGATTTTAGCAATTATTATTGAGAAAAAGGGTCTTCCAAAATTACTGATGTACGATATGGAAGAAAAGAAATTTACGACCCAAATATTTTATGAGGTGCAAAAAATTGTCGATTTCTCATATTCTTCCAATGGAAATTATATGGTTATGTCGGCGGTGCAACAAGGGCAATCGGATGTGTTTGTTTTTAATATCGCAGCAAGTTCCTTCGAAAAAATAACCGACGATCTTTCAAGTGACCTGAATCCACGCTTTATTAATAACTCCTCACGCATAGTATTTTCCTCCAACAGAATAAATGACACATTGGGAGTTCAAGAAAACGAATTCAATAGTTTTGGAAATAGTTTCGACTTATTTATTTACGATTATTCAAAGCATGACCCACTTCTTAAAAGATTAACTAATACTCCGCTGGCAAACGAATATAATGCGGAGGAAATAAGTTTTAATAAACTTACATATTTGAGTGATGAAACTGGTATTGTAAATAACTATCTGGCAACCATCGATAGCAGCGTAGTTTCTGTTGATACAAGTGTTCATTATAGGTATTACGTAAACACAAAACCTCTTACTAACCTGAACAGCAATATATTATACAAAAATACATCGGCAAAAGCCGGTAAGGCTGCCTACTTAATTTTTAATGATAACAACTACAAAATATTTACAGTAAACACTGATACATACAATGACATTAATTTTGAGTTATCAAACAAAACTGTTTTTATGAACTCTCTTATTGCCGAATTTAACAGGACACAAAAGTCAGTTAAACCAGGCAAAATAACTAAGGAAACACAAGAGCAGCAGGTTGAAGAACCGCCTGTGCAGAATAAAACCATGAAGAAAAAATTCTATATGGTTTATGCTGATCCGCAAGGTAAAGAAGTTTTAGGGAGAGTTTCGCGCAGAGGAACTATCAAAACTGATGAGGGTGTTGCGGTGGATTTAACCAATTCTACTTCAACATTTGGTGATGATAATTTCGTTGTACCTAAAAGGAGAAATTACTATACTTCATACTACATTAGTAATTTAGTTTCGCAAGTTGATTTTAATTATATAAACTATAGTTATCAGTTATTTACCGGAGGTCAGTCGCCAATATACCTTAATCCCGGTTTTAATGTTTTTTTAAAAGTTGGAATAACCGACTTGATGGAAGATCATAGAATAATGGGTGGAGTTAGATTTAACTTTAATTTTATAAACAATGAATATATTGCCAGTTATACAGATTTAAAAAAACGCCTTGATAAAGAAATCACTTTTCATAGAAATACTATTGAATATTTTACAGGATATTCATTAATAAGAGTTCACACACACGAACTTTTTTATATGTTGAAGTGGCCCATAAATGAAGCCCTTAGCATAAGAGGGACTGCTCATTATAAAAATGAAATGTTTGTAAATTTATCTTCCGATCAAATAAATTTGGAGGTGCAAAATACTTTTGCAAACTGGGCTGGCCTTAAAGGTGAACTTGTTTTTGACAACACCAGAAGCCTGGGCATGAACCTCTTACTTGGTACTAGATATAAGTTTTTTGCCGAATATAGTAAGTTGTTCTGGTTATTTGATGCCAATGGAACTCTTACTCCTGCAAAAAAATACGACCTCTTCGTTTTGGGTGCCGATATCAGACATTATACACGAATCAGCAGATCCTTTATTTGGGCAAATAGATTTGCTGCAAGCACTTCCTTTGGGGCAAGCCCGCTTATTTATTATATGGGCGGAGTTGATAACTGGCTGGTACCAAAATTTAGTAGCGACACTCCCATCGATTATGACCAAAACTACGGATATCAAACTTTGGCAACAAATATGAGAGGGTTCTATCAAAATGTTCGCAATGGAAACAGTTTTGCTGTTATTAATTCTGAATTACGTTTCCCTGTTTTTCAATACTTTTCGAAAACACCTTTGAGTTCTAGTTTCCTGAGAAATTTTCAATTGGTAGGTTTTGGAGATATTGGCACAGCATGGACTGGCTGGAACCCCTATAGTAAGGATAATGCATTGTTTACTAAATATATAAACAGTGGAACTTTCAATATATCGGTAGAGCGTCAAAAAGAACCTATAGTAGGAGGAGTTGGACTAGGAGCAAGAATGCATTTACTGGGATATTTTGTCCGAGGAGATGTTTCGTGGGGAGTGGAAGATTACAAAATTAGTAAGCCGGTTTATTACATTTCCTTAAGTTTAGATTTTTAATGATTTATAATACGAATATTAACGTTTTTTTTAATTAATAATGAGTAGAATTCTAATAATTTTAGTGTTATTAAATTAACAGTAAATAATTGAAAAAGAAAGCAATATAATTTAGAATAATTCCATTTATCCAGTATTTACAGGCTCTTTAGAAATTTTTTAATATCCCGTTTTTATCGATAAAAAATCCCTATTAAAATTGTGCCAAAAAATCAATATTCGGCTAAAGAAAAAAATTTAATAATCTAATCCCTTTATTTTCCGTATTTTAAACTTTTACACATACACAATGTTAATAAATTAAGCGAGCACTAGGTAAAAACCTTTGTATATTGCAATCTGAAAAATCAGCATCAGATAATTTTTATCTTCTTGATTAGTAGCAAAATAACATTTTAAATTAAAAGCAAATACAAAGATTCCATGGAAGAAAATTTATTTTTCAGCCTAGAAAACGAGGGCACTACAGGCATACAGAAAGAAGAAGAAAAAAAAGAAGAAGCGAAGTCGTTTTATGATAAAGTTTTAGAGGAAAGAAATAAATCGGAAATGAGGAATGAGGAAGTTGAAACACTAGCTGTATCAAAACTAAAATTAACACAACCATCAGACGAAAAGATCTCTGATGAAAAACAATCAATAATAGAGAAGGAACTTAAGAAATTTTCACATGAGGAAGCATTGGAGTCATCCATTGAATATTTTAATGGTGATACTTTAGCAGCTAATGTATGGATAAATAAGTATGCTCTAAAGGATAGCCATGGAAATCTTTATGAGAAGAATCCTGACGAAATGCATCGCAGAATTGCAAGGGAAGTGGCTCGTATTGAGAGTAAATATCCAAACCCCTTATCGGAAGAAGATATTTATGAAACTTTAAAGAGTTTTAAATACATAATTCCTTCGGGAAGTCCTATGGCAGGAATAGGTAATGATTTTCAGATTTCATCATTATCAAACTGTTTTGTTATTGGAAATGAAGGTGAATCGGATTCCTATGGAGGTATTTTAAAAATAGATCAGGAGCAGGTACAATTGATGAAACGAAGAGGTGGAGTAGGTCACGACTTAACTCACATTCGTCCGGGGGGAAGTCCTGTAAAGAATACAGCTCTAACATCAACAGGTGTGGTTCCTTTTATGGAAAGGTATTCAAATTCAACACGCGAGGTTGCTCAGGACGGAAGACGCGGAGCGCTTATGCTCAGTATTGGAATAAAACATCCCGATGCAGAAAGATTTATAGATGCTAAAATGGTATCGGGCAAAGTAACCGGTGCCAACGTATCAGTAAAGTTGGATGATGATTTTATGAAGGCCGTTGAAAGTGGAACACCTTATGTTCAACAATATCCGGTAAATTCCGATAACCCTATCGTAAAAAAAGAAATTGATGCCCGCGAACTATGGGATAAAATAGTTCACAATGCCTGGACATCGGCCGAACCCGGAATCCTATTCTGGGATACCGTAATACGTGAATCTATTCCTGATCATTATTCTGATTATGGTTTTAAAACGGTATCCACCAATCCATGTGGTGAAATTCCATTGTGCCCTTACGACAGTTGTCGTTTGCTTGCATTAAATTTATACTCATATGTTGAGAATCCTTTTACCAGCGAAGCATATTTTAATGGTGACCTTTTCACCAAGCATTCGCATATGGCTCAGCGTATTATGGATGATATAGTAGATTTGGAAGTTGAAAAAATTGACAGTATTCTTAAAAAAATTGATGCCGACCCTGAGGCTGAAACAATAAAATCTCCTGAAAGAACTCTCTGGGAAAATATTAGAGAGAAATCTCTTCAGGGAAGAAGAACAGGTATTGGTATAACTGCCGAAGGTGATATGTTGGCTGCACTTGGTTTAAGATATGGTTCCGACGAAGCCATTACTTTCTCCACAGAAGTTCATAAATTGCTGGCAATTGAAGTTTACAGAGGTTCAGTAGATCTTGCAGAAGAAAGAGGAGCATTCCCAATATTTGATGCCAACAGAGAAGTAGAAAATCCTTTCATCCAGAGAATTAAAGAAAATGCACCTCATGTATATGAGAAAATGGCCAAAGTAGGTCGTCGTAATATTTCTATGCTTACAATTGCACCTACAGGAAGTGTTAGTATTTGTACTCAAACTACTTCAGGTATTGAACCGGTATTCATGGTTTCATACAAGCGTAGAAGAAAGGTAAATCCAAACGACAGAAATGTAGTTGTGAACTTCGTTGATGAGGTAGGCGACTCATGGGAAGAATACAATGTTTTCCATCCTAAATTTGAAACCTGGCTGGAAATTAATGGCTATGATGTAAATGAGGTGAAAAGCAAACCCGATGAGGAGTTAAATGAAATCATTAAAACATCTCCTTATTATCAGGCAACATCCAACGATATAAATTGGGTTAGCAAGGTAAAAATGCAGGGCGACATTCAAAAATGGGTAGATCATTCCATTAGTGTTACTGTAAATATACCAGCTGAAGCTGAAGCGAGTTTGGTTAGTGATATCTACCTAACTGCATGGAAAAGTGGCTGTAAAGGGATGACAATTTATCGCGACGGATCGCGCTCCGGAGTTTTGATTAATAACGACAGCAAAAAAGAGGAAGTTCCTGAAAATGACATAATTGAATCGAAAGCCCCAAAACGTCCCAAAGTTTTGGAAGCAGATGTAATTCGTTTTCAAAATAATTATGAAAAATGGATAGCCGTTATTGGTAAAATAAATGATAAACCTTACGAAATTTTTACCGGTAAAGCAGAAGACTTTTTCATTCCTCCTTATGTTGAAACAGGATTTGTAGAACGTATTAAACCAAAAAATGAGCATGCTCGTTACGACTTTATTTTCCTTGACAAACAAGGTTATGAAATAAAAATGCCAGCATTATCCCGTTCATTTGAAGAAACATTCTGGAATTACGCAAAACTTATTTCCGGGGTATTACGCCACGGTATGCCATTACCTTATGTTATTGATTTGATTGGAAATCTCAACTTCCCTGAAGACAATATAAACACATGGAGAAATGGTGTTGTAAGAGCCTTAAAGCGCTTTATTCCTGACGGAACTGTTACCGATACAAAATGTCCCGATTGCGGAGAAGATACTTTGATTTATGAAGACGGTTGTTTGATTTGTAAATCATGCGGGCACTCTAAGTGCGGATAATAATTATTTTTCATAATAGTAAATAGAAAAGTCCGTCTTGCCTAATGCAAGACGGACTTTCTTTTTGTAATAATCCCGGAATTAAATATCTAAACTCATGCTCACCAATTCGGCTATGTCATAGTTCTTTACACTTTCTTCCTTATTACTATATTTTATTCCGTCTGTCATCATTACCATACAGAAGGGACAAGCAGTTGCTATTATATCACATCCTGTTTTTAAGGCTTCTTCGGTACGCTCCATAAACACTTCTTTATCTCCCTTTTCGGCTTCTTTAAACATTTGTCCACCGCCTGCACCACAACACAAGGCAAAACTCTTGTTGCGCTCCATCTCAACTTTAGTTGAAGGAATGGATTCTAAAATAGAACGAGGTGCTTCGTATTCTTTATTTCCTCTTCCCAAATAACATGGATCGTGGAAAGTAATTTTCTTGCCGGCAAATTCCTGACTATCAATTTTCAATTTCCCTTCAGAAATCAATTTTTGTAAAAATTGAGAATGATGAACAACATTATAATTTCCTTCGAAATCAGGATATTCATTTTTTAGTGTGTTGAAGTCGTGAGGATCGCAAGTAACTATATTTTTAACCTCATAGCCATTTAATACTTCAATATTCATCATGGCCTGCATTTGATAAAGCATTTCATTTCCTGCCCTGCGTGCCACATCTCCACTATCGGTTTCTTCTGTTCCAAGAACAGCAAAATTTATTTTAAGATGGTTCAGAATTTTAACGAAATCGCGGCTAACTTTTTTATATCTGTCGTCGAAAGCACCTGCTGAGCCAACCCAAAACAGATAATCAACTTTTTCCCCTGCTGCAAATTTATCTGCCATTAGCGGTACTTCCAGGCCTTCTGCCCAAAGCATACGATCCTCAGGAGAGAATTGCCATGGAGCTCCATTATTTTCAATATTTGAAAAAACAGTATTTAATCCTGTCGGAGCTTTCGACTCTTCCATAACTAAATAGCGGCGCATATCTAATATTAATGCAGGCTGGTCGATGTTTACAGGACATTCCTGAGCACAAGCATTACATTGGGTACATGCCCAAAGTTCCTCTTCAGTAATATAGGATGATAATAGAGATTTGCCGTCGTCGAAGGCTTTACCCTCAGCAATTAAACCCGGACCTTTTTCCTTCATCCTGGCCCTTGTATCCATCATTATCTTTCTGGGTGACAACAATTTACCTGTAATATTTGCAGGGCAAACTGAAGTACATCTGCCACATTCGGTACAAGCCAATGAATTAATATAGTTAACCCAATTAATATCTTCGGCATCCTTTACACCAAATCTTTCGGGTTCCCCTTCTTCTTCAGGAACATCTTCAAAAGCAGCATTAGGATCCAACATTAGTTTCACTTCCTTTGTAATGTTTGGCATATTCTCAGCATGCCCCAAAGGAGTTATCCGACCTACAAAAACATTAGGCACAGACATAAACACATGAAAGTGTTTGGAATAGGGTAAAATATTAGCAAAAACGAAAATCAAAACAATATGTATCCACCAATTGGATTGAAAAATTATCCAGGCGGAAGATTCTGAAGTTCCGGCCAACATTCCGGCCAGCCAATTACTAACAGGATAATATCCTGCAATATGCTCGTTAACACTATCTGCCCACAGCAAATAACCAGTATTCATTCCCAAAAGGGAAAGCATTAACACAAGAATAATAGTTAGTGCAAGGTTTGCATCAGCCTTGGAAACGGGTTTCATTTCAGGGCCATAAAAACGTTTTATGTGCATAAAAAGCCTACGGAAAAGAAAGGCAATTACAGCAATAGTTATTATTAGTGCAAATATATCGCTGGAAGCCATCAGAAAATTATAAACCGGGCCGAGAAACTGAAATACTCTTTCTGTTCCAAACAAACCATCAATTACCATTTCTATACTTCCGAACAAAATCACAATAAAACCCCACCATACTAAGGCGTGCATAATACCAATAATGGGTCGGCGGAGAATTTTCTCCTGTAAAAATGCCACTTTAATAGTTTCATTAATGCGTTTTCCCCAATCACTAATTGGTTTCTTTTTGGTTAATTTAATGTATTTGAAAATGCGCTGCATTGTCCATGCAAAAACGCCGATGGTAATTAGTAATACTATTAAAAATATTATCTGTTTTATCATGACAATTAATTGTTGGTTCAGTTTACAAGAATAATAATTAATATATTTAGAATGACTCTATATTTCGAATTATCAGTTTAAGATTACGGACCTTTTATAATCCTGAAAACCCCTACTTACAGAGCATAATAATCTGCATTAATCAAATTAGTCAGGAATTCCAACATGGCCATCTTCATCGGTATAGCCATAAAGTCGGTCTAATTTTATTTTATATTTCTCCTTAAGTACTTTTCTCTTTACCTTTAAAGTTGGCGATAATTCTCCGGTTTCGGGAGTCCATTCAGAGCATGTAAGTTCAAACTTTTTTATCTGACGATAGTTACCAAGTCGTTTATTTATTTTATCTATTTCTTTTTGGTAACGCGCTAAAACTTTTGGATTTTGGATAAGTTCTTTATTATCACGAAACTTAACGTCATGCTTACCACACCATCCGTGCAAATAGTGAAACGAAGGACATATAATTGCTGCTGCATACTTTTCGCCGGCACCAACCACCATTATTTGTTCAATAAATGATGACTCTTTAAACTTATTTTCAACTACTTGAGGCGCAATATATTTACCTGTTGAAAGTTTAAATATTTCCTTTTTTCTATCGGTAATTCTAAGTATATTGTGTTCTTCTATTTCTCCTATATCACCGGTATGAAACCACCCATCGTCATCTATAACTTCATTGGTTTTTTCTTCATCTTTATAATATCCAAGCATTAAACTTGGACCTTTCATGAGTATTTCACCATCTTCCGCTAATTTAACTTCCACATTGTCGAGAATTGGACCTACGGTACCAAATTTCATATGAGGATATTTAAGATGGTTTACTGCAATAACCGGTGAAGTTTCGGTAAGGCCGTAACCTTCAAGTATAGGTAACCCTGCTGCATTAAAAACCCTGGCTAATCTTGGCTGAAGAGCGGCACCTCCGGAAACAATTACATCTATTTTACCACCCAGAGCTTCCCTCCATTTGCTATAAACTAATTTGTCAACAATTTTTCTCTGGAGTTCATAAATTAGTCCGTTTGCATTATTCAATTCATATTTCAATCCCAGTTCAACTGCCCAAAAGAAAATATTTTTCTTAATTCCCGTTAATTCCTTACCTTTTAGGATAAGTTTATCATAAAGTTTTTCTATTACGCGTGGTACCGCAGCAAATCCATTTGGGTTTACTTCGCGTATGTTATCACCAATGGTATCAACGCTTTCGGCATAATAAATACCACATCCTCTGTACTGAACCAAATAATTTACCATCCTCTCAAAAACATGGCATAAAGGCAAGAAACTCAAGAACTTGCCATCCGGTTCAACCGGAAGAATTTCGATAGTAGCAAGAACATTTTGGACGAAATTTTTATGACTAAGCATAACCCCTTTGGAAAGGCCTGTGGTTCCTGAGGTATAAATTATCGACATTAAATCATCTTCACTAATACTCTCTTTTATTTCTTTCAATTTTGCCTCAAATTTTGACTTCTCCTTGCGGCCTAATTCAATAATTTCCATCCATGAGGAAACGCCTTTTATATTGTCGAAACTATAAATATCCTTTATCTTTGGTGCTTTACGAGAAGGCTTATCAATCTTTTCAAAAAAATCTTTTGAAGAGATAATTATCATTCTGGCATCGGAATGATTTAGTATATGAACATACTCATCAAACCCCTGATTTGCATATATGGGAACATGTACCACACCAATTTGAGACATGCCATTATCGACAAAATTCCATTCCGGGCGGTTATTAGATACGGTAACAATTTTGTCGCCTTTTTCGAAGCCCATTGCCAATAGTCCATAACTAAAAGCATCGATAAATTCTTTGTACTCGGCAGTACTGAATTTCTCCCATTTACCATTACGCTTTACTGCAAGGGCATCTTCTCTCTGATGATTAATAAGATTATTATCTATTATATCAAAAGTGCGTTTCATTTCCATCTTTATAAATTTTAATTCATAAATATTATCCAGTCATAAAATTTTATTTATTTCGATTTAAAAATACTAAAAAAACATTATATCAAGAAATAGTTGTTAAACTCCTTTTGGTTTAAATGTCCATGTAAATTTAAATTCTGCAACAACATCCCCCTCTTTATCAATTCCCTGGGAGTTTACATCTATAGTTTGTCCCTCTCCGGTATTAATGCTACGCTGAATAGTTTCCCGTATTTGCACAGCAGCATCACATGTAAAAGTAATTTTCGATTTTGCTTTTTTTGTAAAAGATGCTTCCATATTTAAAACCAGCATAGAAACGGGTTTTTCTGCTTTGCTTACCTCCACAATTGCCAAAATCCCTGATGATAATTCAGCAGCCATCGACATAACTGCAAAATACATCGATTTAAAAGGATTCTTATTAACATACTTAAAAGGAACTGTAACTTCAGAACCATTATCATCAATCCTGTTAACTTTTAGTCCGGCAATTAAACCCATGGGAAGATTTAGAAGCATAAATAACTTCATCTTGAGCGGACTCAAAGCAAGCAATTTCATATTTCTCGGCATACAGATTGTTTTAATGGTTATGAAGACAGTTCAATTCTTAAATAAAAGATATTACAAACTATATTTTTCGGATTCAATTAAATGGTTTGCAATTTTGCGTCTTGCAGCAACCACATTAACACCGGCAACTTTTGTAAATCTTTTCATTCCCATTTGCATACCCATTAACTCATCACCTTCGGCAAATGAATAAATGGCATCTAATCCGCACTTATGAATTTTTGGAGCTGTATCATAAAAATAAACATCCAAAATCTCTTTATAGAGAGCCGATTTATCTTCATCAAACATGGAATCGAGTTTTTCAACTCTTAACAATAATGATTCAGCAGCATAGGTCATCATAAGCATATCTGCAAGATTCATAATTATTTCCTGCTCTTCGGCAAAGTCTTGCATAAACTTCTGTAGTGCAGCACCTGCAACCATTAATATTGATTTTTTAAAGTTTACTATCAATTTATGCTTTGCCTCGAAATATCCCGGACTGGCAGCACCAAAATCAGGAATTGCTAATAATTCTTTAGCAACTTCTTTCGCAGGAGTTAATAAGTCGATTTCACCTTTCAAACCTCTTTTTACAAGTTCACCAACCGAAAGCATTCTGTTAATTTCGTTGGTACCTTCAAAAATCCTGTTAATTCTGCTGTCGCGATATGCTCTTTCAACAGGAGTTTCTGCTGAGTATCCCATACCTCCATAAATTTGAACTCCTTCATCAACAACATAATCCAATGCTTCGGAACCAAAAACTTTGGCAATGGAAGCTTCAATAGCATATTGACGAATACCTTCAAGACTGGCTTTTCCTTTGTCCATTCCTTCGGCAATATATCCCGAAATTGCATCTTCAATATTTTGGCTTGCGCGATAAGTAAGCGATTCAGAAACAAAAGTTCTGATTGCCATTTCCGACAATTTATATTTTATGGCACCAAAATCTGACAACTTTTTTGTGAATTGTTTTCTTTCGTTGGCATAATTTATAGCATGAGTTATTGTTGCTTTTGATGCTCCTACAGTTGCTGCTGAAAGTTTAATTCTTCCTAAGTTGAGAATGTTCAGGGCAATTTTAAAGCCACCATCCTGCTCACCAAGAAGGTTATCTACAGGAACTTTTACATCATCCATATAAAGTTGAATTGTAGATGATCCTTTTATACCCATTTTCTCTTCATCGGCACCAATACCAACACCTTCCCAGCCTTTTTCAATAATAAAAGCACTAAGGTTTTTATCACCTTTTATCTTTGCAAAAACTATGAAAATATCTGCCACACCGCCATTGGTAATCCAAATTTTAACACCATTAACAATATAATGTTTACCATCGTCACTCAATACTGCTTCAGCCTTTCCTGAATTTGGATCGGATCCTGCATCTGCCTCTGTTAAACAGTATGCTCCGATAAGTTCTCCGCTTGCCAAACCAGGAATATATTTTTGTTTCTGCTCTTCAGTACCATAATACAGAATTGGTAAAGTGCCAATACCAACATGAGCGGCATAGGCAACAGCAAAGCTAAAGCCTTTACCCATCTCCTCGGTGGTAAGCATGCTTGTAACGAAATTTTGTCCGAAACCATCATATTCTTCCGGAATTGAAATTCCAAGAAGACCAAGTTCTCCGGCATCCTTTATCATTTTTATAAGCAGTTCTCTATCATGTTTCTCCAACTGATCCATATTTGGAACCACCTGTGTATCAGTAAATTCTTTGCAAGTCTGCGCCATCATGCGCTGTTCTTCGTTGAACTCTTCGGGAATAAAAACATCTTGTGCTTCTGTTTCACGAATAAGGAATTCTCCTCCTTTTAATGCTTTTTTATTGTCCATGTCAATTATTTTTTATCAATTAATTTGTTTCTTTTTATTGTAAATAGTAACTGGTTGTTGGTTATTGGTGATTAGTCATTGTTATTGGAACCCAAGCTGCAACTTGTAACTTGCAACCTGTAACTCAAACCTTCTACAACATTTCAAAAATTCCGGCTCCACCCTGGCCTGTACCAATACACATGGTAACCATGCCATATTTGCCTTTGCGACGTTTCAATTCATTTAAAATCTGAACAGTTAGTTTACCACCAGTGGCTCCCAGGGGATGACCTAATGCGATGGCACCTCCATTCACGTTTACCTTGTCTTTATCGAGCCCCAACTCATTAATAACGGCAATTGATTGTGAGGCAAAGGCTTCGTTTAACTCAAACAAATCTATTTGATCCTGTTTTATTCCCGCATGCTTAAGCACCTTTGGAATAGCAGCAACAGGGCCAATACCCATTTTATAAGGTTCAACACCTGCAACCTGATAATCCACAAGTCGTGCTATCGGTGTTAAATTATATTCCTTCAGAATTTTTTCGGAAACAACCATTACAAATGCTGCTCCATCCGACATCTGGCTTGAATTTCCGGCAGTTGATGTACCACCCTGAGCGAAAGCAGGTTTCAACTTTGACAATGCCTCTACAGTAGTTCCTCTTCTGGGCCCTTCATCTGTATCGAAAACTTTTTCGCGGGTTTTCATTTTGCCATCTGAAAAATAATTTTCCAATACATTTATGGGAACTATCTCATCTTTAAATTTTCCGGCATCAATAGCGGCCAATGCTTTTTCTACTGACTTTACGGCAAATTCATCCTGTTGCTGGCGGCTAACATTATACTCTTTTGCAACCATTTCCGATGTGAGTCCCATACTCATAAACCATTTGGGATGAGTTTTAGCAATATCAGGATTGGGCACCATTCGCCAGCCTCCCATATTTATCATCGACATGGTTTCTGCACCACCGGCAATAATTACATCTGCAATTCCGGCAGTTATTTTCGCCGAAGCAATGGCTATTGTTTCGAGTCCTGACGCACAGTAACGATTTACCGTTGAACCAGGCACCTCAACAATGTTTAGCGACATTAGTGAAATCAACCTTCCCATATTAAATCCTGATTCGGCTTCGGGGAAAGCATTACCAACCATAATATCGTCAATTCTGGTTTTTTCAATTTGAGGGAAGTCGTTAACCAAATGTTTAATGACTTCTGCTGCAATATCATCAGGACGAGTAAAACGTAAACTTCCTCGTGGTGCTTTTCCTATTGCCGAGCGATATCCTCCAACTATATATGCATTCATCTTTCTATGTTTTTCTTTCTAATTTCTTAAAATTTTTCCTTTGGTAATAAGGCTTTGTATTCTTTCCAGAGTTTTTCTTGTGGAGCATAACTCCATAAATGCCTTACGCTCCAGGTTAAGTAAATACTGTTCAGAAACCTCTGTAAGGGCTTGTGAAATTTCACCACCTGCCATTACTTCTCCAAGTTTTTCAGCAATTACTTTATCGTGTTCCGACATATAATTTCCGGTTGTAAAACCGTCGGCACCAACATATACCATTCCCAGAACTTCCTTACCAAGAATTTTTATATCATTTCGTGGAGCAGGCTGTGTATAGCCCTTTTCTGCCATCTGCAATGCTATATTTTTGGCATAAGCCAGATGATGTGCACGACTTACAATTACTTCATCGATACCTTTTCTTAAATAACCAAGATCGAAAGCCTCATAGGCAGAAGTAGAAACCTTTGCCTGTCCAATGCTTAAATATCTGTTTAAGAAAGCATTAGTTCTGATATCACCTTCATTTAATTCATCGGAAAGGCGAACGGCAAACTCTTTGGTACCTCCACCTCCCGGTATCAGACCAACTCCAAATTCAACCAAGCCCATATAGGTTTCGGCGTGAGCCACAACCTTATCGCTATGCATACAAAGTTCGCATCCTCCACCCAGTGCCATTCCATGTGGAGCAGCAATTACAGGTATTGAAGAATAACGCATGCGCATGGTAGTTTTTTGGAACCACTGTACTGCTAAATCAAGTTCTTCCCATTCCTGCTCTATGGCAAGCATATAAATCATACCAACATTGGCTCCTGCAGAAAAGTGATCACCTTCATTGGAAATTACCAAAGCCTTATAATCCGCCTCAGCCATATCAACCGCTTTGTTGAGACCTTCCAGAACTCCGGCGCCAATTGTATTCATTTTAGTGTGAATTTCGGCATTTATAACCCCATCTCCCAAATCGATAATAGTAAGGTCATTGTTTTCCCACAATACATTCGACTGTTTCAATACTTCAAGGGATATGCGATCTTCTTGTCCCGGAATAACCTTATATGATTTTGAAGGTATGTCGTAATAGAATTTGAATCCATCTTCAAGTTTATAGAAACTTTTGATTCCCGCATCCATCATGTCGTAAACCCATTGAGCAGGTTTTTTACCCGCTTCTTCCATGGCCTTCACAGTTTCTTCAACACCAACAGCATCCCATGTTTGAAATGGACCTAACTTCCAGCCGAAACCAGCGTTTAAGGCGTCGTCAACTTTATAAATATCATCTGAAATTTCAGGAATACGATTTGAACTAAACTGAAATAGTGAATAAAAAGTACTTCTGTAAAAATCGCCAACCTTTCCTTTATCTTTAAAAAGTATTGGCATTCTGTCTTTAACACTATCGATGGATTTTGTTTTTTCGAACACTCCGAATTTAGGTCTTGGAGCCTCTTCATATTCGAGAGTATCAAAATTTATGGAGAGGAATTTTTTCTTATCTTCCTCAACTACTTTTTTGAAAAACCCCTGTTTTGTTTTAGAACCTAACCATTTGTTATCCAGCATTTTTTGCAGATAGTCAGGAATTGCAAATAAATCGTTTGCTTCATCATCTGTAGTTTCTTTTATGTTATTTGCAACATGTACCAATGTGTCGAGTCCAACTATATCCGCGGTTCTAAAAGTTGCTGATTTTGCTCTTCCGATAACAGGACCTGTTAACTTATCAATTTCTGGAATTGTAAGGTCGTAGTTTTTTACATTGTTAAACAATTCCATTATGCTAAAGGTACCTATTCTGTTTGCTATAAAAGCAGGAGTATCCTTTGCTAAAACAGGAGTTTTTCCCAGAAATCTGGCTGCATAATCATTTAAGAAAGAAAGTACTTCATCAGAAGTTTTTGAAGTTGGTATTATTTCGAACAACTGCAAATAACGTGGTGGATTAAAAAAGTGAGTTCCACAAAAATGCTTTTGGAAGTCTTCGCTTCTGCCTTCAATCATTGCTTCAACTGAAATTCCCGAAGTGTTTGACGTTATCAAAGAACATTTCTTTCTGTGTTTATCAACTTTTTCAAATACTGACTTTTTAATGTCCAGTCTCTCCACAACAACCTCTATTACCCAATCATAATCTTTAATCAAGTGTAGATCATCATCAAAGTTTCCTGTTTCTATTCGTTTTGCAAATTCCTTTTTGTAAATAGGTGATGGCTTCGACTTTAATGCGGCTGTAAGTGAATCATTTACTATTCTGTTTCTAACAGCCTTGCTTTCCAAAGTTAATCCCATCGATTTTTCTTTATCATTAAGTTCTCGGGGAACAATATCGATGAGGAGTACTTCAGCCCCAATGTTTGCAAAATGACATGCAATTCCGGAACCCATAACCCCTGATCCTAAAACTGCAACTTTCTTAATTTTACGGTTCATTATATCTGTTTTTAATTTTCTGTCAATTATCTTTCTAAAAATTCATCCATATCAATTTGTACCTGCTCTCTGATTAGAGCATTTACTTTTTCGAAGGTTTCCATCTCCTCAGGAGTGATTTTTGCCATTACTCTTTTATTGAAATCAACAACAGCCTTTTTAACCATTTCCCTTTGTTTTAAACCTTTCTCTGTAACAAAAACTTTTACAACTCTCTTGTCCTTATTATCATTCTTTCGATAAATATAGCCATCGTCTTCCATGCTTTTAAGCAGACGACTTAAACTGGAGCTTGTAATACCCATAATCGGAGCAATTTTTGTTGCAGGAATACCTTCCTTTCCGATGTTTATGAGTACATACCCAATTCCTTGTGTAATTCCATTTTCGGCTGCCAAAACATTGTACATTCGCTTGGTTGCAAAAAGTGTGGAACGGAGGTGAAAATCTACTGTATCTTGTATATTCATGAATATTTTCTGTTATTTTATATCAATAAAGTGAATTAGAGACGCTAATAAAATCTTTGTAACCAATTGTTTTACTTTGTATTATAGCAAATTAATCGAATTTTACTATGCATGCATTGCAAATATACATTAAAATCACTGTGCATGTCAAGTATTTTCGTGATTTTTTCACAATAAAATGGAAAATAATTTTTAACGTCTGTTTATCAGGCTTTTACCAGGTTATGATTTAATCTTATCATAAAGAATTATTGAGGATATTCGGAAATGATATTTGCGACAACTTTAATTATTTGGATAAACCCTAATCCTAAGGTAATAATGGGCAACTATTTAAACTAACTTTGTGTCTTTACATAAAATTAATACGGATGTTTGTCAGAAAGTTTTACCCCATTAACTTATTATTAGGTCTCATATTTAGTTTTAGTTTAATAAGTATCAATATTAACTCACAACTAAGAGCCCAAAACAGCAATAAAGATCAGATATATGATCATCATGAGGTGATGGATGATCCGTATATGCCATTAATTAATCCAAAAAAATCACCGGCTTATAAAAGCAGATCCAGTTTATTTTTTACTTCACAAGTAAATGTTGACGAGGATGGTAACAATATTTTAGGAGATGCAGCAAATGAGCCAAGCATTGCAGTAGACCCTAATAATCCTGACAATATTATTATTGGATGGCGTCAGTTTGATAATGTTGCCAGCAATTTCCGTCAGGCGGGAGTTGCTTATACAAATGATGGAGGAGAAACATGGGTAAATGACGGAGTTATTGAGCCCGGAGTATTTCGTTCAGATCCTGTATTAGGTGTAAATAGTAATGGTGAGTTTTTTTATAACAGTTTAACCACAAATAGTTTTGATTACTGGTGCAATGTATTCAGAAGTTACAATAGCGGCTGGCAATGGGATGAAGGCGTTTTAGCCCAGGGTGGCGACAAACAATGGATGGTTATTGACAAAACTGATAGTGAGGGTAATGGTAATATTTATTCCAACTGGACATCATACTATTCTTATTGCTACCCTAATTTCTTTACGCGATCAACCAATAACGGTGATAGTTATGAAGATTGTGTTGACATACCGGGTAATCCTTACTGGGGAACCCTTAATACAGGACCCGACGGAGAATTATATATTGCCGGAACTAATGGCGATGGAGGAATAGTAGTAAGTAGAAGCGATAATGCCAAAGATGGTGGATTTATTATGTGGGATATGCTAAATACTGATATCGATCTTGATGGTAGCGTTGTTTCACAAGTTGCGGTAAATCCTGTTGGACTTTTAGGACAGGTTTGGGTAGATATAGACAGGTCAAATGGAAGTGGCAGGGGAAATGTATACGTATGTGCATCTGTTCACAGAGACATGTTCAATGACCCGGGTGATGTAATGTTTACCAGAAGCCTTGACGGAGGAGTAACATGGGAAGATCCCATCAGGATTAATACTGATGAAGGATTCACAAATTATTCTTGGTTTGGAACAATGTCGGTTGCACCAAATGGAAGGATAGATGTTATTTGGCTGGACACTCGTGATGCTGTTTCCTACCCTTATCTTTCAGCATTATATTATTCATACTCAATAGATAATGGAGTAACATGGTCGGAGAATGAGAAACTTTCCGAACTATTCAATCCTAACGAAGGCTATCCAAATCAGGATAAAATGGGCGATTATTTCGATATGGTATCTGATAATGATGGGGCGCATCTGGCATGGGCTAACACATTAAATGGTGAGCAGGATGTGTATTACGGACATATTACTCCATGGTTTGTGGGTGTTGAAGAAAACATTTCCTCAAAAAGTGATTTTCATTTGATAAATTATCCTAACCCATTTTCAGAATCTACAACAATACGATATGAGCTAGAAAAAAACTCAGAAGTTAATATTTCCATTTTTGATACTTACGGTAAGTTGATTGCTGTAGTAAAAAACGAAAACCAAAATAGTGGATTACATAATATAGTATTCGATTCAAAAGGACTAAACCCCGGTATTTATTATTGTAGGATAAGTGCTGGAGGCAAGAGGGATTACCAAAAAATTATAAAAACTACAAATAGTGTTTATTAGGAGGAGTGAAATTGAGTTTAGTCTGAACAATAAAACACGATAAAAACCCTGTCTGGCCTGAGGCCAGACAGGGTTTTTATAATACTGCCTTCCCATAAAAATCCCGCTAGGGATTGAATGTGGGTAGAATAAATCGTTAAACTATGGTTCCGTCCCGGATGGGACGGGATTGTTGCTTTAAACTCTCTTTACCCACATTTGGCTCCTAACGGAGCCTGAAATAATTTATTTTATTGAGTTATTTAGATTTTTAATATTAAGATTCGGAATTATAATATATTCTAATGTTTTTAATAAATTTCCAATAAAAATCCCGCTAGGGATTGAATGTGGGTAGTATAAATCGTTAATCTATGTGTTCCGTCCCGGATGGGACGGGATAAATTTTAAAAATACCTCTACCCATATCTGGCTCCTAACGGAGCCTGAAATAAATTTGTTTCAGGTTCTTTTAGATTTTTAAATCGGGGTGTAACAATAAGGAAAATAAAAAAAACCCTGACTGGCTTCATGCCAATCAGGGTCCCTTTTCTTATTTTTTAATCCTAATGTACAACCAGTTTCTGAATTGTTTCTTTTCCAGATCCAATAACTTTTACAAAGTATAAACCAGAACCAAGTTTTTGATCAAGATTAATATTAACTGTATTAGAAACGCCGTCAATATTTACTCTTTTAACTACCTGGCCTAATTGATTCATAAGAGCCACTTCGGTATAAGTATAATTGTCGGGCAGAACTACAGTAAACTGATCTGATGCCGGATTAGGGAATACCTTAATCTCATCTTTGTTTATTTGTATTTCTTCAGTTGACATATACTGGCTGATTGTAAAATTATCTATCATAAGAGGGTTTCCATAGAAACTATATGATTCGAATGCAACTTTAACATTAGCACTTCCTGCCCAAGGAGTAAGATCTAGATCAATACAACCTGCTCCCCATCCGGCGATACACCAATCTTCAGGAACTTCAGGCCAGAAATCTGTGGATAACTCATGAGTAGCAAAATTTCCGGTTCCATTTTCAGCATCAGCAAATACTCTAGTCCATGTTTGACCACAGTCGGGAGATACCAAAACAATTAATGAGTCGGAACCATCAGACATACGCTGAGCATATGCATGCTGGAAACCCATAGCAGCACTTCCTAAACCTTCTAAGTTAAAGGCTGGAGATATTAATCTGTCTCTTTCGCCGATAGCAAAATAGTTTGAGAAGTCGATACCTGCGGCAGTAATTCCCGGAGTTGTACCTCCAACTTCATAAAGTTCCCATGTTACATCATCATCAGGATTTGATACAGTCCATCCCATGCTTGCATAACTTTCGTTTTCGAAGGTTTCCTTATAATAAGGCATAAAACCTCCTGCTGTTAAAATATTTGTTTTCTCAAGTTCAGAAGATCCATTTAAATTCCAGACCTGAAGACTAGCATCGAAAGAACCTGAAGTATTAAATACTACAACAGGGTTCTGACTATTTGCATCAGTACCTTCAATAAATGTAACATCTGCAGGAGTAAATGACCATGCCCATTGATTAGGGCTATAAATACTCATATCTGTGAAATAAACAGTATCGCCAACACAAATTTCTGATCTGTCAGCAATAAAATCAACTTCCGGAAGTATGGTTGAAGAGGTAGTGATATAAGCTTCTTTCACTTTTGTATCTTCTCCCAGTACATTAGTTGCTTTTAAAGTAACAGAAAACGTACCTTCTGTATCATACATTATCCCACTTGGATTTTCTTCTGTAGAAGTTGATGGATTACCCCCCTCAAATGTCCATTCCCATTCTGAAGGAAGGCCTGAAGTTTCATCAAAGAAATTTACACTTTCTCCCACAGGAATTAAAATTTCATCTGAACTAAAGTCTGCAACAGGAGGCTGAACAAAGCCAAAGGAAGCAATTTGAGTTTTCCAACTCCATCCACCATTAGAGTATTCTGTAGTAAACCAGAATGACTCATCATTAGTAGGATCCACAGTCATACAAGAATAATCTCCCCAACGGCTGACACCAGTTTGCGATTTACTACCTTCATAAATACTTGTTTCTTCGATATCCAATACTCCTAATCCCAATGGAGCACCGGCAGTTTGTCCGGCAAATCTTATGGAAGGATAAGTTGATGAACTGGAAACTGAATAACCAATTGCTATATCCCCATTTCCATTCATAGCAGCACTTGCCATCCAGCGGTTATCACCATCATCAGGAGCATAGGTTCCCTGCTGATAGATTTCCCAGTTAGCATCTGTTTTTCTCAATTCATACCAACGTACGCCAGCTTTACCACCACCTGCATTAACAGTATGGTTAGTAACTAATGTCTGGTAATCACCAAAGTTACGATATTGCAAACGGTACATGGTCATTCCTGTAAGGGCATCCAGTGAAGTTCCTGTACCAGGCTGACTGATGTTTATTCCGTTAGTTGAGAAAGATTCAACAGATAATGTAGCAGTAAGGCTTAATTCTGAATTATCAATATTGTTCCAGTCAACTTCTGCTTCCCAAACACGCATTGCAGTATTACCTATAATATCTAGTAAATAACTAGGAGATCCTTCTGGAGGAGGAGTTGGACCATCAGCATCAGCGGCTAAAACACCATAATAAGATGATCCCACATTAAACTCAACCATCTCAGCTACAGGCTCACCTGCTATCATTGCATCTCTTTCGAAAACGGTAAGACCAGCACCGGTAAAACTACCATTTAAAAAATTATGAGTAGTCATATAATAACCATCAGTCCAAACACCAAATTTTGGATAGTCGGGCATTGCATTAAATTCAAATGCATATCTGTTCCAGGCTCCTGTAGGATCTCCTGTTTGAGAAACTGCAACCAACTCATAAAATGGTCCTGAAGGATAATTTGGTAACGAAAACTGGGTTGCTATCCATCTGTCAGCATACTCATCATAAAGCACAACAGGGTCACCATCATTGGTACTTGACCATGGACCAGGGAAACCATCCCATAAAGTAATATTATCAACTGGTCCGTATAGCAAATTACCTTCTTTATCCCAAATTGCAAAAGCGCTGTTTACCATTTGGAAATAGTGGTTTGGACCAACATCTCCCTGTGTGTCAGGAGGTGCTACACCAGATAAATTACCAACTCCAGGAAAATTCTGACTGATAATTCCACCATCGGTGGTGTTTTTCATACTATTCTGACGAACAGGATCATCACCAATCATTGGGCCAGGAGTACCTAGTACTTCTTCATAATCCAATTCGTTTGGAACTTCTTTATTTTTCCAGGTTCTTTCGCGTAAGCCTGGTTGTATAGGCTTAATATCGATGAGTTTTTTGGAAACATCCATGTAAACGGATTTCGAGGTCCGTGTTGCCTTCTTTGTTTCCTGTGCATTTAATGCAGTACTGCTTACAAACACAAGTGCTGCAAGCAGATAAAAAAATAAAATTCTCTTCATCTGTAAAATTCTTTTTATTAAATAATTCCTTTCAATAATGATTTTGTGCCAATTTATAAAGGAGGCAAATATATGACAATTATTAAATTGGATTGGATGCATTGAGATTAAAGTGGGAATTCATTATTAGGTAATTAGTTATCAATTAAAATTATTCGGTTTATAAGTATGCTTTTCGATTAACGAATGTTGATCAGTCAGTGGATTGACAACTTATATAAGTTCGCTAAGTAAACAAATTTCAACTAAGTTAAAAAAAATAGTATTTGGCACTAAAAAAACCTCAAAACTCATAATTCATAGTTTATAACTAATAACTATTTCTCGTAACTCACATCCCGAATCTAGCACCACAGAACAATAACTTTCCTTATATTTGCCGCAATCGTTTTAAAAAACTAAATTATGCAGGTTCCAAAAATATATAAGCCTAAAAATCATGTACGTATAGTAACCGCTGCCTCACTTTTCGATGGTCATGATGCGGCCATAAATGTTATGCGCCGAATAATACAATCGGGTGGCGCTGAGGTTATTCACCTGGGACACAATCGCTCGGTACACGAAATTGTAAATACTGCCATACAGGAAGATGCACAGTCAATTGCCATTACCTCATATCAGGGAGGACATATGGAATTTTTCAAGTATATGCACGATATGCTTATTGAAAAGGGCTGTGGACATATAAAAATTTTCGGTGGTGGCGGAGGAGTTATACTTCCCCATGAAATGGAAGAACTGCATAATTATGGTATAGCCAGAATTTATTCTCCCGACGACGGAATGCATATGGGACTGCAGGGAATGATTAACGACCTGATGGAAAAATCGGATTTCCCCAGTGGTGATAAAACCGACATTAATTTAAAAGATATTGAAAATAAGGATTATGTAAAGATATCACGTTTAATATCTGCTGCGGAAAATAAGCCTGAATCTGTTGTTGACTTGCTTAATAAAGTTAAGGAAAAGGCCAAAACCAATAATGCTCCCGTGCTTGGAATTACCGGAACCGGCGGAGCAGGAAAATCTTCATTAGTTGATGAAGTAGTAAGACGTTTTTTAAATGATTTTGAAGACAAAACAATCGCAATTATTTCTGTTGACCCATCCAAAAGAAAATCAGGTGGAGCATTACTTGGTGACAGAATCAGGATGAATGCTATCGATAATCCCAGAGTTTTTATGCGCTCATTGGCAACACGTCAGTCCAATTTATCAATTTCAAAATATGTAAAAGAAGCAGAACAAATTGCACAGGCAGCAGGATTCGATTTGATAATTCTGGAAACCTCAGGAATCGGGCAATCCGATACATCCATTGTTGATCATAGTGATGTTTCTCTTTATGTTATGACGCCTGAATATGGTGCTGCAACACAGTTGGAGAAAATTGATATGCTCGACTTTGCAGATTTGATAGCATTAAATAAATTCGACAAAAGAGGAGCCAAAGATGCTTTACGGGATGTTAAAAAACAATATCAGAGAAACAATATGCTTTTCGATATGGAAGTTGACGAAATGCCTGTGTACGGAACTGTGGCTTCACAATTCAACGATCCGGGAGTGAACAAATACTATTTGAAACTTCTGGAAATTATTAAGGAAAAAACGGGTGTAAGTTTCTTATCTGAAAAAATAAAGGACTATACCAAAAATGAAAAAATATATATTATTCCACCCAATAGGGTGAGATATCTATCTGAGATTTCAGAAACAGTTCGTTCCTATAATCAGTGGGCCGAAGACCAAAGCAATATAGCCGAAAAACTACATCAACTTGCCGGCTCCATGGAAATGTTGAAGGAAAGTGGCAATGAAGAAAAAACCGATTCGCTCAAAGCACTTTATGATGAAATAGTTAGAAAACTCGACCCAAATAACCTGGATGAACTTGAAAAGTGGGAGGAAAAGAAGAAAAATTATACTGAAGAGTTTTATAAATTTAAGGTAAGAGACAAAGAACTAAAGATAGCCACACATACCGAATCCTTATCGCATAGCAAAATACCAAAGGTTTGTTTGCCTAAATATAAAAGCAAGGGCGATATTTTAAAATGGATATTAAAAGAAAATGTACCCGGAGAATTTCCATTTGCAGCAGGTGTATTTCCCTTTAAAAGGGAAGGCGAAGATCCCACACGTATGTTTGCAGGAGA
>PKTA01000015.1 GCA_002869365.1 Marinilabiliales bacterium
AGGGCGAAGGCTTTTATTGGAGTCGTCCTGAAATATTAAATTTTCTGTTTAGTTTCCGTAAGGGATGGTTTATTTACACTCCGTTTTATCTCCTTTTGTTTCCTGCAGTTTTTATTCTTTTAAAAAGAAACAGATATCAATTTATTTGGTTTTTAGCATTCTTTCTTTCTTTGATATACTTATTCTCCAGTTGGTGGAACTGGTTTTATGGTGATAGTTTCGGAATGCGTCCGATGGTGGATTTTACCACATTATTTATTTTAGTCATTTCGCTATCTTGTAACAAGATAAAACCTTTAATCAGAAATTTACTGTTAATATTTTTATTGATAGTTAGCTCCTTAAATTTAGTGCAATCATATCAATATGTAAAGGGAATAATTCATCCCGACTCAATGAATATGAAAGCATATTTTAAGGTTTTTTTAAAAACCTCTCAAAACTACGAAGGTTTGATTTCCGGTGGACCGGAATACTATTATGGCAATTTAGCAGAATACCCGTTTTACTCAAAACACAATAATTTTGAAATTGCAGGAAACAACCTTTCCAATACAAATAATCTTATAAAAGGTAAATCTCATTCAGGAGATTATTCATTGAAATTTGATGAAAATAATTTTTATGGTGGAGCATATGAATTTTTTATCCCGGATAGTTTAAAGGGCAGGAAGAATTTGTATTTAAAATTCTCATCATTTTATCTGGAAACTCAGCCAAATTCTGCCAAAAAGGCTCTTTATATTATGGACATTAAAAATGCTGAAGGAAAAACAATGTTTTATAAGAGGGCTGCCTTAAAACAAATCCCTGATGATATTATTAATGAATGGAGGAAATCGGAAACCGGAGTTAAAATTCCTAAGATTATTAACGACTATCATTCAATAAAAATTTACATTTGGAATGTTGATAAATCAGATTTTTTGGTGGATGATTTTAATTTAGATTTTTATGAATTTAACTAACAAACAAAATGTCAAAATCACTACGCTCTTATTTTAAAGAATTCATGGAAATCAGTTTCTGGAGATATAAGAAACTGAAAGAAGGCGAGTTAACTAACAAACATTACAAACCATTTTATACCGAATATTTCGATTTAGAAGACGATTTCTATAATAATAAAATCATCCTGGATATTGGCTGTGGGCCTCGTGGCAGCCTCGAATGGGCCGATATGACTAAAGAGAGATACGGCCTCGACCCTCTTACAGATAAATATTTGAAACTGGGAGCCGAAAAACATAAGATGAAATATGTTAAAGCATATTCAGAAAATATTCCATTTGAAGATAATTATTTCGATGTTGTTTGTTCTTTCAACTCTCTGGATCATGTTGAAAATATTGAAAAAACTGTAAGTGAAATTAAGAGAATAATAAAACCCGGCGGTATATTTTTACTAATTGTTGATGTACATCCCTACCCTACTCCTACTGAACCTCAGTCGATTAAATGGGAATTTAATGAGACCTATTTTCCTGATTTTACTGTTTTAAGTGAAAACAGATATAAAAATTCTGAACTAGGTAAGATTTATGCCAACGCCCGAAACAAACTAAAAATTGACGAAAACGACAAATCTGGATTATTGGTAACTAAATTACAGAAACCCTAAGATTTAGAAATATAGCCAGTGAAAAACAAACTCATCCTTCTTATTGTATTCCAAAGTTGGAAAGGGCAATTTAATAAAACTTAAGGTTTTAAAAGTAAATTTTAAAAACTTCGAATTGGTTTTAATTTTTGTCCAGTCGATATCCATAGAAGCATAATAATGCCTTACTCTGTCGAAATGAGGAATAGGTACTCCATCAATTTCTGTGGGATTAGATTTAACACCTATCAGTCCTCTTCCACCATAACCAACTGCAACATTTATCCAGGGCGGAAACTTACTTTCCCTTTTTAGAAAACTATTAATATTGGCCGAGAGCCAGAAAGTTTGTCCGTTATAGTCTTTTAAAGCTTTTTGCAATCCGTTTTCTCCAAGCAATTCTGGGTTATAATCTGCCAAACTTGTTGGATGATAAGAGAATTTTAGTCTGAATCTCTGTTCCTTCCAAATTAACTGCTGACTGGCAAACAACAGAGATCCTGTACCATTGGCAACCAAATCACCCCAGGAAGCACCATATTCTGCTGAAAAACCATCCAGTATTTCTATAACCGTCATGGATCCAAAGCCCATTAAACTACCATAAATTGCTGCTTTATTATTGCTTAAACCTGCCCATCTCAACCAGTTATTAGCATAACCACTAAAAGTATAAGCAGTAACCGCATGCCCCATTTTGTCGGCTTGCAGGAAGTTTTCATTATCGTTTATAAAATGGAATGAAGACATGGGAGTTCCTTTATACCATCCAAAATATAAAACTGTTAGAGTAGCAGTATAAAGTCCGGCACTCGTATATATTACTGTGTTTAATCTTTTCCTGTCAATGCTGTCGTTATCGGTCTTTAAACTTTGCCCCAATACCGGCTTTGAACCGAAAGTAAGTATAATAAGCAGTATGAAAAACAAACTTTGGATTTTAACTTTCATCATTGGTAGTTCTTAAGGATATCGTAGATTATATTAGTTTTTTCTTTCAGTAATTCTTTCGATTTGGCTTCTGCCAGAAATCTAAGATATGGTTCTGTATTGGATGGTCGTATATTAAACCACCAGTCGGTAAAATCAAGTCGGTATCCATCAAAATCCAGATAACGATCTGGTTTTTCCAAATTCATAAAATAATCTCTCAGGGCATTCATAGCCGAAAGTTTATCTTCAATTTTAAAATTTACTTCTCCCGTATTATAATAGGGCGATATGTTTTCTATTACTTCCGATAATTTTATGCCTTTAAGGCGAAACTTGTCAACTATGTTCAATACTATTAAGGCTGCAAGTAAGCCACTATCAGAATAGTAAAAATCTTTAAAATAATAATGACCTGCCAGTTCACCGCCATAAATACCATCAACTTCCTTTAATTTGGCTGCACCAAATGCTCTTCCAACTCTCCATATCTCTACATTTGCATTAAACTGAGTCAAATACTCACCAACTGCTTTTGATGTCCTAATATCCTGAACGACAGTTCTTTTATCCTTTTTACCTTCCAAAAAATAATGGCCCAGCAAAGCAATTATCAAATCAGGAGAAATAAATTTTCCTTTTTCATCGATAAACATCACCCTATCGGCATCGCCATCAAAAATAACGCCTACATCACTCTTGTTTTCAAGAACATGTTTCTTTATTTGTTCCTGATTTTCAACTTCCAGCGGATTTGGTTCGTGAGCCGGAAAATTACCATCAGGAGTTTTATTTATCATTGAGGTATGCGAAAACAACTCATCGGCAAACATACCGGCCATGCCTGATGAAAAATCAATCGAAACGTTTAAATCACTGGAAAACAACACAAAAGGTTTAAGGAAATTCAGATACGCATCCCTTAATGCAAACGTTTGCGATGAGCCATTAGCCAGAAGCGGGGTTTCTTTACCACTCTCGATAAACTGCTCTACCAAATTCAAACCATCGTCATATCCAATGGGCCTTACATACTTTGCAGATACTTTTACTCCGTTATGTTCTTTTGGATTATGCGATGCAGTTATCATCAAACTGGCATCAAAGTTAAACTTACCTGTACCCCAATAAATCATAGGAGTTGTGCAAATTCCTGCATCAAAAACCCGGGCTCCGGCATCAACCAATCCTTGCATAATATGTTTATGCATCTCAGGTGATGAATTTCTTACATCTCTACCCACTAATATTTTTTCTGCTTTTAAAACAGAAGGAAGAAAATAACCTGTTTTATATGCAATTTCAGGATTCAGGTCTTTCCCCCACACCCCTCTTATGTCGTATGCTTTAAATGCTTTCAAAAAATATCTATTTATAAATTCTCAATTCATCAAGGGCTTTCTGATACTTCTTTGCATTTCTGTTATGCTGAGTAATATTCTTGGCAAATGCATGATAACCGGAAAGATCATCCTTGGCACAGAAATACAGATAATCGGTTTTGTCATAATTCAAAACAGCATCAATTGAGGCTATCGATGGAATACAAATTGGCCCCGGAGGCAAGCCCAGATGCTTATAAGTATTATATGGCGAATCTATCTTCTTATGCACATTTAAAACCCTTCTAATGGAATTATCCTGTAAAGCAAAAAGTAAAGTAGGATCCGCCTGCAAAAGCCATTTTCTTTCCAGTCGGTTTAGATAAACGCCTGCTATAGTTGGTTTTTCATCATTTTTCTGAGTTTCTTTCTCAACTATTGAAGCAAGGATAATAACTTCGTCTCTGCTCAGTTCTATATCATCAGCAAGAGCAGACCTGCTTCCTGTCCAAAATTTCTCATATTCCTCCAACATCCTGTTTACAAACCCCTTGGCCGAAGTATTCCAGTAAAATTCATAAGTATTAGGAAGGAAAATATTGCTTATTTCAATGGAGTCTAAACCTGATATATTTGAGAACTCCTCAGAATATGCATAATTAACTATCTGCGCTGAATCGGCTTCAATTTGTGCTGCAACTTTACCTGCCAGATCCAGGGTGTTCTTATTGTTATTAAAAATAACTTTTATGGGAGTTTGGTTTCCTGACCGGAGAAGATTTATTAAATCATTATTACTCATTCCGTTTTTAATGGAATAATTACCGGGCTTAATTAGTTCTCCATATTTTTTAAAATCGGCAACCCATTCGAAATCATTCCTATGGATGATAAGCCCGTTTTTATATAGCAATTGTTTTACATCTTCAAATGTTGAACCCGTTGGTATTTTAATTTGCACAGTTTTCCCTTCTAAGGTCCACACATTGGGTTTATAAATAACTCCGTAGGCAAAATATGCCAGACCTGAACCTATCAACAGAACGATTAGGATAAAAATCCAAAGAATTCTTCTAAAAGTTCTGCTCTTTTTCTTTGGAGGCCCGTAACTAGAATGATAATATGTCATTATAATTTAATTTGATTTAAGTATCTTTTGCAAAAATAGTTCATCTGTCCAATTATCCTTGTTTCTGTTCCAATCCTTTTTTATTCCAACCTTTATAAAACCTATTTGTTCAAAAAGATTGATACTGGACAAATTATCAACTTCAATATTGCAATATATCTGATGTAATTGCAAAATATTTTCACAATAATCTATTAGTAATTCCAAAGCACCCTTAGCGAAACCTTTACGTTGCATTTCCTTAAGGACTATTATGCCCACTCCTGCCCTTTTGTTTAAAGGATCAAAATCGAACAGGTCAATTATCCCAACTACTTCATTTTCTGAACTTTCAATCATCAACCTTAATTGTCCTGTTTTGAAAATATCCTTGTCGAGCGATATTAAATACTGCTCCAGATCAAAACGGGAAAAGGGAGAAATAGTATTCGAAAGATGCCAGAGTTCAACATCATTTTCAATATTAAAAATAATGTCCAAATCCGACAATTCAGGAGCCCTTAATCTTATTTTGTTGTTACTTAAAAGCATTTTCTTGGTTTAGTATTCTCCTTTAAAGACTAACTTTACAGGTCCGGTCAGAATAATATTAGTATAAGTATTATTAACTTTTTCCAATTTAACATTAAAATCGCCACCAATGGTATGAATATCAATATCTTTCTTTCCTGTTTGTAAATATGTTGCTATGGCTGTGGCAGTAACACCTGTTCCACAACTTAATGTTTCATCTTCCACACCTCTTTCGTAGGTACGTACAAATACTCTGTTTTCATTCAGTTCCACAAAGTTTACATTAGTTCCTCCCGGATGAAATTTTTCGCTGTATCTTGTTTTCCTACCCAGATTTACCACATCAAACTCTGCCAGATGTTCAACGAATTCAATATAATGAGGAGAGCCTGTATCCATGAACATATATTTCTCATTTTCCTCCACATTTGTCACATCCGACATATGGAGAGAGATAACAAAGTCAGTATTTTCATCCATAACACTTAGCACGCTCGCTTTGTGAATACCATCATAAGCCTCAAACTCCATTTCTTTTTCACATAAACTGTTAACATAAGCAAATGCTGCTGCGCATCTGCCACCGTTACCGCACATGCTGGCTAAGTTACCATCCGAATTATAATACAGCATCTTAAAATCTGCCTTATCCGACTTATCTATGATAATCAGCCCATCGGCACCAATGCCCATATGACGATTACAAATACCAGCAATCTCTTCCGTCGATAAATTCACATAATCGTTTAAATTATTTACCATTACGAAGTCGTTGCCATTACCGTGATATTTAGCAAATTTTAAAACCATAATTTAAAAATTGTTAATTACAGCAAACCAATCATTTAAGCTTATATTTTTGAAAAAACATGCTTAACATTTGTTAACTTAGTTTAAACACTTTTCATTAGTGCCAGTCGTTTGAAAGGCAAACTTACGAATTTATTGAAATTCTTAACATAACAACGAAAAGGATTTAATTTTTTGTAAAATGAACAATCAAAAATTATAAACAAATGAAAACATTTTTAAAAAGTTTCCTGGGAACAGCAAGTGCAATCTTATTGGTTTTGTTGGTGAGTTATTTTTTTATCAATAAAGATGAAGATAAATCCTCCGCACAGCGACCGACGGATACTCAGCAAAATATACCAATACAAAGTACTAACTACGCTTCTACCGTTCCTCAAAATGTAAATTTTGTTGATGCAGCCGACAAATCGGTAAATGCGGTAGTTCACATAAAAACTGAAATCAATGTAAAAGCACAGTCATATCACGATTTCTTCGATCCTTTAAGAGAATATTTATATGGCGACAGAGGAAGGAACCAGTCGTTTGTTGCCTATGGTTCTGGAGTAGTAATATCCTCCGACGGTTATATTGCTACTAATAATCATGTGGTTGAAAATGCTGATAAAATATCTGTAACTTTTAATAACAGAGAGGAATTACAAGCACAATTAATTGGACGTGACCCCACAACCGACTTAGCTCTTATTAAAGTAGATGCCAGTCAGTTACCATTCTTATCATTTGGCAATTCCGACGAACTTAAAGTAGGAGAATGGGTATTGGCTGTTGGAAATCCATTCAACCTTACATCCACTGTAACAGCAGGGATTGTAAGTGCAAAAGCCAGAAATATAAACATACTTGGCGGAGCCTCATCCATTGAGTCATTTATACAAACGGATGCTGCTGTAAACAGAGGAAACAGTGGTGGTGCACTTGTAAATACACGTGGCGAACTCATTGGAATTAATGCAGCAATCGCTTCTCATACGGGTGTTTATGAAGGTTATTCTTTCGCAATACCTGCTAACCTTGCCAAAAAAGTAGTTGAAGACTTAAAAAATTATGGCGAAATTCAAAGAGCTTACCTTGGAGTGCAACTCAGAGACATAGATGCTGAATTCGCAGATAAGTTAGGTCTTTCACAGGTAAATGGTGTTTATGTAGCAGAAGTAGTTAACAATAGTGGTGCAATGGAGGCCGGAATTGAAGATGGTGACATTATTGTAGCCATAAACGGAACAATTACCAACACTTTTTCGGAACTGGTTGGAAGTATAGGTCAATATCGTCCCGGTGACAAAGTTATAGTATCTGTAAATAGAAATGGAGAATTGATTGATTATGATGTAATACTTAGAAATCAAGACAATACAACCTCTATTGTAAAGGCAGAAGAAACGTTTTTTAACAAAAACCTCAGCGTTTCCTTACAAAAAGTCTCTAAGTTAAGCCTTGACAATATGCATTTAAAAAGCGGACTTAGGATTACCGAGATTAAGCCGGGAGTGCTACAAAGAGGAGGAATTTCAGAAGGCTTCATTATAACAGAAGTCAACGGCAAAGCAGTAAATTCTAAAAATGATTTAGAAGATGCTTTGAGTGAATCTAACAATAACAGGGTCAGACTAATAGGCATTTATCCTAACGGAATGAAAGTTTCTTATGAATTTATGATGTAAAAGTTTGCAATTTAGAATAATTTAAAATAACTTGCATGCCCTTTTCATTTAACATACCAGGCAAAAGAATATGCGTCAACTAAAAATAACAAAATCGATTACTAACCGTAACACTGCTTCGCTCGACAAATATCTACAAGATATTGGAAAAGAAGGTCTTATAACTGCTGATGAAGAAGTTTAATTAGCAAGAAGGATAAGAAGCGGTGATCAAGTAGCACTTGAAAAACTAACGAAAGCAAATTTAAGGTTTGTGGTTTCTGTTGCTAAACAATATCAAAACCAAGGACTTAGTCTGCCGGATTTGATAAACGAAGGCAATTTAGGGTTAATTAAAGCAGCAAAACGTTTTGATGAAACCCGAGGTTTTAAATTTATTTCCTATGCAGTATGGTGGATACGACAATCAATATTACAAGCATTAGCAGAACAATCCAGAATTGTCAGACTTCCTCTTAATCAGGTAGGATCCTTAAACAGGATAAAAAAAGTGTCTTCACTTCTGGAACAAAGACTGGAAAGACCACCCAGCATTAAAGAAATTGCTGATGAAATGGAAATTTCTAAACATAAGGTTGAGTTTGCAATGAAAATATCAACGCGATATGTTTCTACAGATGCGCCAATCATAGAAGATGAATCCACATCCTTTCTTGATCTTTTCGTAACAACAGACAATCCGTCCACCGATGAGGTTTTATTAAACGAATCTCTGGGACAGGAAATACAAAGATCCCTGTCTACTCTTAACGACAAAGAAAGGGATGTAATTAATTTATATTATGGCATTGGACAGAATCATGGCTTTACTCTTGATGAAATTGGAACTAAATTCAATTTAACAAGAGAAAGAGTAAGGCAGATTAAAGAAAAAGCCATTAGAAGACTCCGACATACTTCGAGAAGCAGATTGCTAAAAGCCTATTTAGGACAATAGCTGGTGCAAACGTTTTAAATAAGGATTTTTTAATGAAAAATTAAGGTCGGTATGTAATTGTACGGACCTTTTTTTTTATTTTTGCGGCATTATTATCTAAATTAATAAATTAAAAGTTATTAAAATGCCGCAAAAAAAGAACATGAACGGACTCTACGAAAAGTCGTTGAAGGAATGGGCCAAACAGGAAATGATTGCTAATGAATTCATTGCTGTGCTATCTAAGTTATTCTTTAACAAGTCGATAGAGTTGGTTTTATACCGAAATCAACTTGTTGACAGAAGTGCTAGTAAGATATTATATATGCACTCTTATGCTGAAAATCTGGTAGGCGCTAAACTGGATATTTCTACTTCTCTAAAATTAGCAAAAGCTATTTTACATTGTAATGTTTCTCCTTCAAAACTCGATATTGGCAAACTTGATATGGAGTGGATGGAAGAAGGCATGAATTATATTGACGCTGAAGATTTCATAGAAACGAAACTAAAAGCCTATATTGATATCCCACCATCCTACGATAAGCCTGTTGATGTTGTTCTTTATGGTTTTGGGCGAATAGGTCGCTTACTCGCCAGAGAATTAATTATTCAGGGTAACGGTAAGCAACTACGAGTAAGAGCAATAGTTACAAGAGGAAACGACGCTGAGCAAATTGAAAAAAGAGCCTCTCTGTTTCGCCACGATTCTGTTCATGGGCAGTTTAGAGGCATTGCCATCGAAAGTCCGGATGATAAAACAATATATATAAATGGTCATAAAGTCCTGATGCTTAGCGCAAATGTACCTGAAGATATTGATTATACTGAATTTGGAATTAATGATGCCATATTAATTGACAATACGGGTATTTACAGAGACAGAGAAGGTTTAAGCCGTCATTTAAATGCCAAAGGTATTTCAAAGGTTGTACTAACGGCTCCCGGTAAGGGCGATATTCCTAATATTGTTTATGGTGTAAACCATGATACTATAAACTTTGAAACCGAGAATATATTATCGGCTGCTTCTTGTACTACCAATGCTGCAGCACCTGTTCTTTCTATAATAGAAAAGAATATTGGAATTGAGAAAGGTCATCTTGAAACTGTTCATTCCTATACTAACGATCAAAATTTGCTGGATAATTTCCATAAAAAGACAAGAAGAGGTCGTTCGGCACCATTAAATCTTGTGATTACAGAAACAGGAGCGGCAAAAGCTGTAACCAAAATAATTCCTAGCATTGAAGGTAAATTAACAGGAAATGCTATTAGAGTTCCAACTCCTAATGTTTCTCTTGTTATTATGGCCCTTGACTTGAAGCGCGAAACTTCTATTGAGGAAGTTCATGAACTCGTTCGCCAGACTAGCTTATCAGGTGAGTTAGTAGCGCAAATCAAGTTTGGAACATCAGTAGATGCAGTATCTTCCGACTTCACAAGTGAACCTTATACAAGTGTATTTGATAGCATGGCAACAAAAATTTCAGGCGATGGAAAGAGTATTGTTGTTTATGTATGGTACGACAATGAATTTGGATATTCTTTACAGGTAATACGCGTTGCAAAAAGTATGGCAAAAGTAAAACGTCCTACTTACTATTAACCATAAGAAAAAAATTATCAGAGCCGTCTTTTTCAACAAAAGGGCGGCTCTTTTGTTTATAAAAATTATGCTATTATGGTATAATTCATGATTAATTGTTGTTAATTTGCATCCCTGACAGTTCAATCATTCACGATTTATGAAAAAAAAAGTAAAATACATCTTCGTTACGGGGGGTGTGTCATCTTCATTAGGGAAAGGTATTATTTCGGCTTCTCTTGCCAAACTGCTTCAGGGCCGTGGTTTTGATGTTACAATTCAGAAACTGGATCCTTATATCAATATCGACCCGGGAACACTAAACCCATATGAACATGGCGAATGTTATGTAACAGAAGATGGTGCAGAAACAGATCTCGACCTCGGTCATTATGAGAGGTTTTCGAGCACGCCAACGTCACAAGCAAATAATATTACAACAGGCAGAATCTATCAAAATGTAATTGATAAGGAAAGAAAAGGTGAGTATTTGGGAACTACTGTGCAGGTTATCCCTCATATTACAGATGAAATAAAACATTCCATAAAACTTTTGGGAGAAACAGGAAAATACGATTTCGTAATTACTGAAATTGGAGGTACTGTTGGTGATATAGAATCATTTCCTTTTGTTGAGACAGTGAGGCAGATGAAGTGGGAAGAAGGCCATAATTGTGCTGTTATACATCTAACTCTGGTGCCATTTCTAAAAGCTGCAGGAGAGTTAAAAACTAAACCTACTCAACATTCTGTAAAAACTATGCTTGAGCAAGGAGTTCAGCCCGACATCATTGTTTGCCGTAGCGAATATCATTTAAATAAAGGTATAAGAGGTAAAATAGCACAGTTCTGTAATATTTCTGAAGACTCTGTTATTGAATCAATTGATGCATCAACTATTTATGATGTACCGCTATTGATGAGAGATGAAAAACTCGACATCGCAGTACTTAAAAAAACAAAAACTAAAATCCCTAAAACCCTCGACTTAACGAACTGGGAAAGATTTGTTAAACGACTAAAAAATCCTGTAACTACGGTAAATATTGGGCTTGTTGGAAAATATGTGGAACTTCAGGATGCTTATAAATCAATAAAAGAAGCCCTAATACATGGCGGAGTTGAAAACGAATGTAAAATCAATGATATTGATATACAATCGGAAAAAATTACGAGAAAAAATGTAAAGGAACTTTTAGGAAATTTAGATGGTATAATAGTAGCCCCGGGCTTTGGCGGCAGAGGGATAGAAGGTAAAATTGAGGCAGTAAAATTTGCACGCGAAAATAATATTCCATTTTTGGGAATATGTTTAGGTATGCAATGTGCAGCTATTGAATTCACCAGAAATGTGTTGAATTTAAAAGATGCCCATACTGTTGAGATTGATGAAAACACAAAACATCCTGTTATCGACCTGATGGACGAGCAAAAAGGTATTGAAAATTTGGGTGGAACCATGCGTTTGGGAGCGTATAATTGTAAGTTGGTTAAGGGATCGAAATCGTATGATGTTTATAAGGAAGATATAGTTGCCGAAAGACATCGCCACCGATTTGAATTTAATAATGATTACCGCGAAAGATTTGAATCAGCAGGAATGAAGATAGCCGGTGTTAATCCTGAAAAAGATCTTGTGGAAATTATTGAGTTAGATAATCATCCATGGTTTGTTGGAGTACAGTTTCATCCTGAGTATAAATCAACGGTAAAGCGTCCTCACCCATTATTTGTAGGTTTTGTTGATGCAGTAGTAAAAAACAGGAAATAAACTTATCTCATCCAGATTTTCCAACTATGTTCTGCCTGCAGATTAAACATTGGCAGTCCGCCGATTACTTGCGCCCCATGCTCTTTTGCATGCTTTAGAAACATTGTTTCTTCAGGATTGTAAATGCAATCGTAACAAATATGCTTTTCATTTAACAAATGATAAGGTAAATCCACAAGTTCATCATCATTAGTACTCATTCCCACAGGGGTGCAATTAACAATAAGGTTAAAATTATCACAAACTTCTTTGTTTATCCAGTTATACCCGATATGAGCCACTTTGGATGG